>CANIIN010000028.1 GCA_947467405.1 Betaproteobacteria bacterium
ACTTTGGAAAGGTCGCTTTGAATGCGGCTTTTTTTGTTTTTTTAGCTTTTGTTTTTCGCCGTTGGCGAGTTACTTTTCTTGCTTCGCCAAGAAAAGTAACCAAAAGAAGGCGACCCCGACGGTCCCGGTCGCACTTCGTGCGACTGCCCTGCGATGCTCGACGGAACGGGCCGCCGCGGAACTCGCTCAGCCGGCTTGGCGGCCGGCTTCACTCAGACATCCGCGACGGACGACTCCCGTCCCGCCTGCGCTTCTCGGCGGGCCCAACGGGGCTTCACCCCAAGCGCCTCGTGGTGTGCCTTTCTTTCTGGTTGATCCAACTACCAACGTGTGGGCTCATGACCTTTTCGGGGTCCCCGTGGGCCCGCCGAGAAGCGCAGCGGGCTGAGGGGTAGTCGGCGAGGACTGTCTGAGTCGTCACAGTTGAAGACTGTGGCGACGAGTTCCGCAGCCGCCGAAGACCGTGAGCATCGCAGGGAAGTCGCGCAGCGACCGGGACGTCGGGGTCGCCTTCTTTTGGTTCCTTTTCTTGGCGAAGCAAGAAAAGGGACTCGCCGTCAGGCGAAACTCGACGCCTCATCGAAGAGACAAAGTCAAAGACTCTGGATTCCCGCTTTCGCGGGAATGACGCGATATTGCCGATTGACAGGCAGGCAGCGCGAATGCTTGTAGACGCCCTATCCACGGGGATTTCCAAGCCCCCGCCCCGCGGCGGGGCACACCTCCGGCCGCCGCGGAGGGCCGCTCCGCCCCCCATATCCGTCCGTCCCGTCCCCCGCCTGTTGATATAATCACGCCCGACCCATGCGCATCCTCATCAGCAACGACGACGGCTATTTTGCACCCGGCATCGCAGCCCTCGCCGCGGCGCTCTCCGGGCTGGGAATCGTCACGGTGGTTGCGCCGGAGCGTGACCGCAGCGGCGCATCCAACTCCCTCACGCTCGATCGTCCGCTGTCCGTCCGCAAGGCGGCCAACGGTTTCTTCTTCGTGAACGGCACGCCGACCGATTGCGTGCACCTGGCCGTGACCGGGCTGCTCGACCATCTGCCGGACGTGGTGGTGTCGGGCATCAATCACGGCGCCAACATGGGCGACGACACGATTTATTCCGGCACGGTCGCCGCGGCAACCGAAGGCTACCTGCTGGGCATTCCCTCGATCGCGGTGTCGCTGTTGAACAAGGCGGGCAGCCATTTCGATACCGCGGCGCAGGTGGCCTACGATCTGGTCGAGCGCTTCGCGCGCGTGCCGCCGCCGGCTGCGACGCTGCTGAACGTGAATGTGCCGGATGTGGATCGTGCATCCCTGCGCGGCATGCGCGTGACGCGCCTCGGCAAGCGCCACAAGGCCGAGCCGGTGATCAAGGCGGACAATCCGCGCGGCGAGACCGTGTACTGGGTCGGCGCTGCCGGCGAAGCGGCCGATGCCGGCGAGGGCACCGATTTTCATGCCGTGTCGATGAATTACGTTTCCATCACGCCGTTGCAGATGGATCTCACCAACCAGCCGCGCATGCCGGCCATCGACGCCTGGCTGAAGGCATGACGGTCGCCCGCCGATGACAGTCGCCAAGCCATGACGGCAGCGAAAACACGCGGCATCGGGTTCACCTCGCAGCGCACGCGCGACCGCATGGTCGAGCGCCTGCGCGAAAAGGGTGTGCGAGACGAAGTCGTGCTGGCGGCGATGGGTGGCGTACCGCGTCATCTGTTCGTGGACGAAGCGCTGGCCAGCCGCGCCTATGAAGACACGGCGCTGCCGATCGGCTTCGAGCAGACCATTTCGCAGCCCTTCGTGGTGGCGTTCATGATTTCCACGCTGCGCCAGGGCAAGGATTCCCTGGGCAAGGTGCTGGAGATCGGCACCGGCTGCGGCTACCAGGCGGCGGTGCTGGCGCAACTGGCCAAGGAGGTCTACTCCATCGAGCGCATCAGCGGTCTGCTGGATCGTGCTCGCGCTAACCTGCGGCCCCTGCGCATCGGCAACCTGCGCCTCACACACGGTGACGGTTCGGATGGGTTGGTTACGGCTGCGCCGTTCGATTCCATCATCAGTGCCGCGGCCGCCGCCGAGCTGCCACCGGCGCTGAAGAGCCAGCTCGCGGTTGGCGGGCGGCTGATTGCGCCGATCGGCGTGCGTGACCAGGCCCTGCTGCTGGTCGAGCGCACGGCGACCGGATTCAACGAACAATGGCTGGACGCCGTGCGCTTCGTGCCGCTGCGCGCCGGCAAGCAGTAGGGCGGCCTCGGTGCGAAGCCAGCATCTCGCCGGCAACCCTGTCCAGTCCTCCGTTCCTGCGCCTGCGCGACTGGCGGCCGCCATCGCGTTGGTCATCCTGGTCCTGTCAGGCTGCGCCACGCAGACATCCGCGCCAGTTGTCAGCCGCGGTACTGCTTCGGAGCCTGCGGGCACGACACCGGCCGCCGTGCCGTCACGCGCAGTCGATGGCGGTGCCGAGTTCTACACCGTCAAGCGCGGCGACACCCTGTACGGCATCGCGCTCGATCACGGCTACAGTTATCGTGAACTTGCCGAGTGGAACAACCTCTCCAACCCGAACGTGATTCGCGTCGACCAGGCCTTGCGCGTCAAGCCGCCGGCCGATCAGGCCGTTGTGCAAGTCCGTCCGCTGGCCGGCGCGTCCGTGGCCGAATCGCGTCCGCTTGCAGCGGCAAGCGATGCCATCAAAAGCGAGCCGAAGGCGGTGAAGATGCCGTACACCGACGAGAACCTGGCCTTGCTCGCCAAGCCGCGTTCACCAGCGGCGCCAGCGGGGCAGGCGCCGCCGCCGGTGGCTGCGGCCAAGGCTGCTCCGACAACGGAAGCCAAGCCCGCTGCGCAGCCAGCTGCGCCCCAGCAGGCCGATGCGGCCGATGATGACGAAAAGGTTGATTTCGGATGGCCGACCACAGGCAAGGTCTCGGCCGGTTATTCCGAGGGCAGCAACCGGGGTCTGGACATCGGCGGCAAGAGCGGTCAGCCGGTGGTGGCGAGCGCGTCAGGGACGGTGCTCTATGTCGGCAGTGGCATTCGTGGCTACGGCAAGCTGATTGTCATCCGCCACAACAAGGCCTACTCGACGGTCTACGCGCACAACAGCGAGATTCTGGTCAAGGAAGGCCAGCGTGTGGTGAAGGGGCAGAAGGTGGCCGAGATGGGCAACAGCGACGCCGACCAGGTGAAGCTGCACTTCGAAGTGCGCCGACTCGGCAAGCCGATCGATCCGACCAAGCTGCTGCCGGCGGGCTGAGCCGTCTGCCTGTTCCTGCCGTCTGGTCCGCCAGGCGCGGGCAGTGCGGCAGCACTGCATCCCCGGCAAACCATGGCGGCCTGCCGTCCTCCCGTCCAGGGCGGATTACTTGAGGGTTTCCGGCGGCACCCGACGCAGCGCCGACATATCCGGCGCGACGGACAGTTCCTGCGCGAACTGGATGTTCTTGTTCAGTTCTTCGAGGTAGAGGTTCTGGCCGCGAAAATGCCGCTCGGCATACTTGAACGAATTGTCCAGGTCCTGCGTGAGGCGGTTGGTTGCCCCTGCATAGAAACCCGGCGTCTTGCGCACCAGGTCCTCGCCCGATGAAAAGACGATGGTCGGCTTGCCATTGGCATTCGTCTTCGTCGCCAGGCCGCCATCGACGAATTCCGGATACAGCCGGTCGCGGCACTTCTCGAGGTAACAACGGTCGGCCATCTGGGCAATGATGTCGGCCGAGCCGAGCAGGTTGCCGAGCAGGCGGTAAATCAGTCCCGGCACCTCGATGGACTTGACTGGCTTTTCGTAGCCGGTGAAATGAATCAGCGCGGCGGCGATATCGGACATTTCCTGCATCCCCAGGCGCGGCAGATATTCACGCAGGAAGTTCGCGCCGCGCGACACGTGCACGAGGGTGAACTCCGCCCCGTTCCTGACCGGCGGATCATTGGGACGGCGCAGATATCCGATGTCGTGGAACAGCGCGGTCACCACGCCGAGGTTGAACAGATGCGCGCCGATCGGTTGCACGCCGACGCGGCTGCGTTCGTAGCCGTCGATCAGGCGCGCCATGGCGAGCGTCACTTCCAGCACGTGCTGGATGTCGTGATAGGCCGTGTCGCAGGCCATGAATCCGGGGTAATCGCCGAGATACATCGACGTGGCGTCCTTGAACGCGGTGTCGAGGGCATCGGTCTTCGAGTCGGGGTAGAGGTCGAGGAAGATGCGATCGACTTCCTGATTGACCTGGATGGCGTCGGTGGTGCGCACCAGCTTGGCGACATCGAGTTCGTTGCTGTAATTGTCGGTCGTCATGGTTTCGCGTTTATCCCCGATTGGCGATGTCGACGATTCACTGGCTGCGAGCCGGCGCTCCCGGCAGGTCATCAATGATCATCAACAAGTCTTGTCACGGATGATCCTGCGCGATTTTATGCTGCCGTGACCGGTGAGGCAAAGTTATGACATTCGCAAGCGAGAGTCTGTGCCGGAGCGTGAAATAGTGCCTTGCGGCAGATGGCAGGCTTCATTGCCAGCGTGCCAAGCCCGTTCCAGGTCCTGCTGCTGACTACGCGCGGGACGTTGCGGAATCCGCGCGTTGCAACGAGGAGGCTAGTTCGTACGGCTGACAGGCGAGGGCGGCAGCACCGGCGCGGACACAGGCAGCAGCGTCGCGACCGGTCGGGCGGCGCTGCGCAATGCTTCGGCAAGATCGAACACGGCCGAGGCGTACAGGCTGGAACGGTTGTAGCGGGTCAGCACGTAGAAGTTCTGCAGCCCGATGCGATATTCGGTGGGCTGTCCCGGCGTCTCCAGTTCAAACAGGGTCAACGGCGTGTCGGCGCCGAGCGTGGCGGGGAGGTCGGCGACGGCAATGCCGCTTGCCGCGAGCTCGGCAAGGCGCACGGCCGGTTTGATGCCGGTGTCGACCATGGCCCTGATCCGGCCTGCAGCGGCATTCTCGACGCGTGCCGCAAACGCAATGGGCTGGTCGCGCGACCAGCCATGGCTGGCGAGAAAGTTGGCCACGCTGCCGATGGCGTCGACCGGACTGTCGGCCAGATTGGTCTGGCCGTTGCCGTCGAAATCCACGGCGAAGCGGCGCAGGCTGCCCGGCATGAACTGCGGAATGCCGATGGCGCCGGCGAAGGAGCCCTTCACGCCCAGCGCGTCGAGGTTGTTGTCGCGCGCCAGGAGCAGGAACTGCTCCAGTTCGTTCCTGAAAAACTCCGCGCGTGGCGGGTAATCGAAGGCCAGCGTGGACAGCGAGTCGATGACGCGATAGGTGCCCATGTTGCGCCCGTAGACGGTCTCGACGCCGATGATGGAGACGATGATTTCCTCGGGCACGCCATATTGGGCGCTGGCGCGCGCCAGCGTCTCGGCATGTCGTTCGCGAAAGCGCAGCCCGGCCTCGACCCGCTGGGCGGTGACGAAGTTCTGCCGGTAGGCCTGCCACGATCGCGCCTGTGGCGTCACCGGCGGGGTGATGGCCTTGACGATGGACGCCTGGAACTTGGCCTTGCTGAACAGTTTGTCCAGCTCGCGCCGAACGAAGCCATGTCGCTCGACCATCTCGGTGATGAACAGTCGCACGTCCTCGCGCCCGACGTAGTCGCGGGCCGATTGTTCATGGTGGGTGCTGCGGCGTTTGGGCGGAAAGGGCGGGCCGGCTTCGGCGGGGGTGGCCAGCAGCACGACCATGGCCGCAGCGACCAAGCACGGCACGGTGGCGCGCGCTCGTCGGCCGAAGATTGAATGGCTATCGCGCATCCTTCAGTGTCCGTGACGGCGTGCGTAGGGGCGGGCGATGGCGATTCGCACAGACAATCCCGCGCGAATCGCCAGTTGCGTCAGCGAATCGAGGCCGAAGAGTTCCACGCGCCCGTTCAGCAGCGCATTGAGACGGGGACGGGAAATGTCCAGCGCGGCGGCTTTCTCGCCCTGCGTGCCGGGCATGGCCAGTATGTGATCCGAGATGGTCTGCATGGCCTGCGCTCGCATGGCCAGCACCGGGTCGGCGGCGGGGCGCGCAGAACGCGGCAATCTGCCCGTCGTTTTCGATGCCGGACGTTTTGCGGTCATGCGTGGCCTCCTGATGGTGTCGCAGAAATGATACAGGAACGCCCTGCGGTGCGCCATGCAGAAAGGAGTTCACTCCGGCAAAGTCCTGAAATATCGGCATCAGGACCGGTGCGGGCCGGGCCTGTTCAGACGATGTGGTCGGGGGCCAGGGGGCAGGGGTAACGCGGGTCGCCGGTTTCGAACTGCAGTGTGGCGTGACCGACGTGGAAGCGTTCCTGCAACGCGGCGCAGACGTTGCGGATGAACAGGTCGCCGGGATGTCCCGCCGGCATGATGAGATGGGCGGTGAGCGCCACATCGGTGGTGCTCATGCCCCAGATATGCAGGTCATGCACTTCGGTCACGCCGCCCAGCGATGCCAGATAGTCGTTCACCTCGCGCGGTTCGATGCGTGGCGGCACGGCCTGCAGAGCGAGGCCCACCGAATCCCGCAGCAATCCCCAGGTGCCGGCGACGATGACCAGGGCGATGACCAGACTGACGGCCGGATCGAGCCACGTCCAGCCGGTATAGAGCATGGCCACGCCGGCCAGCACCACGCCCAGCGAGACCAGCGCGTCACCGGCCATGTGCAGGAAGGCGCCGCGCACGTTGAGGTCGTTTTTTTCGTTGCGCATGAACATGAGGGCCGTCGCGGTATTGACCACGATGCCCGCGGCGGCCACCCAGATCACCGTGGTGCCGACCACCGCCACCGGATCGATGATGCGCAGGATGGCCTGCCAGGCGATGCCGCCGACCACCACCATCAGGGTCATGGCATTGATGAGGGCGGCCAGAATGGACGTGCTGCGCAGCCCGTAGGTGAAACGCTGCGAGGGTTGGCGCTGGGCGAGGATCGAAGCACCCCAGGCCAGCATCAGCGCCAATACGTCGCTGAGATTGTGGCCGGCGTCCGCCAGCAGCGCCATCGAGTTGGCCAGCACGCCATACACCGCCTCGATGGCGACGAAGCCCAGGTTCAGTGCCACGCCGACGGCAAAGGCGCGACCGTGGCCAGCCAGAGGGACATGGTGTTGGTGCGAATGTCCATGGTCGTGTCCATCGACTTCATCGTGGCCATGAGAATGGGCGTGGGACTGCGACTGGCTGTCGGCATGTTCGTGACGATCTGCCGGATGCGACGTGCGCACCTGGCCGGTGTCAGCGGTGTGTTGGTGATCGTGCAGGCTCATGTTTGTCCAGGTGATGCGATGGGGCCGTGCTGTCGAGACAGGTCGCATTGTTGCGTAATCATGGCTGAAAATCCGCGACCAACCGGCGTAGCAGTGCGACCTGCTCCTTGGGATGGTTCGGACCATAGCGCAAGTCGGCGTACAGCGTGGCGATGGTGCGGGCGCCGTCCGCCTGCTGCGGCAGGCTGGCCGCGAGGCGGGATCCGTAATCCAGCGGGCCCTCGTCCGGTTGCCGCGGCAGGCCGCGTCGTGCCATGCGTGCGCAGAATTTTTCCCAGATCGCCTGCACCGGATCCTTGCGCCGCACACGCCACAGCATCCACAGCGCGGTCAGTCCGATGACGGAGGCGACGCTCCAGAACAACAGGTGCGCCAGCGTCCCCCAATCCGGCTGGCCGACGCCGAGCCGGCTCATGAGATCGCGCTGGCGGTCCGGCGTATAGCCCAGCACCCACTGGTTCCACTGATTGGTGAGCGCGTTCCAGTTGTTGCGCCAGGAGCGCAGCCACGAGAAGTTCTCGCGCATGAGCAGCGGCAGGGCGTTCTGCGGCACGGCGGCGGACAGGCCACCGTCGACCCGGACCGGCGAAACCACCGCGGTGGGATCGACGCGCGTCCAGCCGCGATCCTTCAGCCACACCTCGGACCAGGCATGCGCATCGGCCTGGCGCACTTCGAGATACTGGTCGACCGGATTGATCTCGCCGCCCTGATAGCCGGTGACCACGCGCGCCGGAATGCCGGCAGCCCGCATCAGGTAGGTGAAGCTGGAGGCGAAGTGCTCGCAGAAACCCTGCTTGGTGTCGAACAGGAATTCATCCACCGGATTGCGATCCAGCAGCGGCGGTTGCAGCGTGTAGGAAAAGCCGCCATTGCGGAAGTAATCGATGGCTTGTCTCATGATGGCCTCGTCGCCCGGCAGGTTGCGGCGCCATTCCTCGGCCAGTCCGCGTGCGCGGGGATTGCCCAGGCGGGGCAGGGCCACGGCGGCGCGTTGTTCGTCGGGGTTGTCCGTCGCGGCACGATAGGACGCGTACGAGCGCATGTCGTAGCGCAAGCGGGTGCGGATCGGCAATGGCGAGAGCAACTGGAAGTCCGGCGTCATGCGCGCGTTGCGCGGAAAGCGCGACGGCATCTCCAGGCCGAAGATCCACTGTCGATCATGCGCTTCGAGCGTCACTTCGTAATCGATCGGTTCACCCAGCAACTCCACCGTCGCCGGCGCGCCGCGCAATCCCAGCGCGCCAGGTCGCCAGGTGACGCCGTCAAAGGTCCAGAACACCGGTCCGCGCCAGTACATCTGGCCGCGCTGCGGCGGCGCGCCGCTGAACTTGACACGGAAGGCGATGGCGTCCGACTGCCCCAGCCGGCTCAGGGTGCCCGGAGACATGCTGTCGGACAGTCCGGTGACGCCGCTGGCGCTGTCCTGCGGCACGCCCCACAGCGGTCCCTGCACGCGCGGGAACAGGAAGAACAGCAGCAGCATGACCGGACCGGCCTGCGCCAGCAGGATGCCCGCCGTGCGCAGGTTGGCGCGGATGTGCCGTTGCGGCGCCTGGATGCTGACCAGGCAGGACGTCAGCGTCAGCACGGTCAGCAGGCTCAGCACGCCGGTCATGATGGTCTGCGAGTAGAAGAAATTGGTCAGGGCGACGAAGTATCCGCCGAATATCAGCACGAACACGTCACGGGCGGCGCGCATTTCCATCAGCTTCAGCGCCAGCAACATGGTCAGCAGCGTGACGCCGGCATCGCGGCCGATGAAGGTACGGAAGGTCAGGAACACCCCGGTCAGCGCGACGGCGGCCATCGCCACCAGGATCAGCCTGGACGGCAGTGCCTTGTCCTTCCATGCAATGTAAAGTCGCCACAGGAACGCCGCCGCCATGCCGACGCCCATCCACCAGGCCGCGCGCGCGACATGCGGGGCTGCCGCCAGCGCCAGGCCGGCCAGCATCAGCATCAGGTGCGCCAGCGGCAGCGTGGAATTCTCGGTGCGTCCGGCGGACCGCTGGGACGGCGCTGGCGGAATGGCGTTCATGCGGTTCAGCCGATGTCCACGCCGAACAGGGCCAGTTCGCGCAGGCAGCGATCGCGCTGCGCATCGCCGTCGCCGAGTTCGACCTGGCTGCCTGGCAGGCGCAGACCGAAGCGCACACCGGCGCGTGCCGCGAGGATGACCCAGCGCGCCATGCGCGACAGGCGTGCCTCGCGGTCCATGTTGTCCGGCAACTCGCTGTAGTCGAACCACAGTTCCGAGGAGGCGCGTCCGGAAAACACCTTGGTCATCGGCACTTCAGTGCGTGCCGCCGATTTCCACGCCACATGGCGTGGCGAGTCGCTGGGCTGGTAGTCGCGCAGGCCGAAGAAATCGTCCGTGCCGGTTCCCATGCTCACCGTTTCGCCGCTGTCGGGCCGCGGGCGCGGCATGGGCAGCAGCGATTCGTCAGGACGCGGGTAGACCAGCGCGCGCATGTCGGGCTTGACGTAGCTCCAGGCGCGGGCCAGCCCGATCGGGAAGCGTGTCTCGACCGTGACCCGGTCCAGTTGCAGCCAGCCGCGCTGCGTGGCGCGTACCGGCACCGACACGGCGGTCACGCGCCCGGCCGGGATATCGCAGGTCACGGTGTTGGCCGGTGGCTCGTCGCGGCCGTGCAATTTGATGGAGAAGCGGTCGAACGTTTCGCGGTTTTCGATGTCGATCTGGAACCAGGCGATTTCATTGGCGAATACCGCATCGACGCGCCGTCCGGTCAGGGCGAGGTGGGCGAGGTTGCGAAACGCGTGCAGGATGGACACCACGCCGATGCCCGCCAGGAGGAAGGTCAGCACATAGCCCAGGCTGAGGTTGTAGTTGATGGACCCGATCAGCATCATCAACAGCGAAACGGCGAACGCCACGCCCTGACGGGTGGGCAGAATGTACACGCGCCGCTGCCCCAGCACGATGGTGCCCGATTCAGGCTGCCGGTGACGCGACGACCAATGCAGGAAGTTGTAGATCTGCGAACGGTGCAGCACGGGCAGCAGCGCACGGCGCCAGCCTGGCGCCGGCGTTGCGCCCGGCGCCAAGGCCGGCCGATCGCGTGCTGTTCCCGCGCGCTGGCTGCCGCTCAAGGGATGGGTACCACCGAGGTCAGCGAGGCGGCGACGTCGTCGGCGCTGCGCCGCGTGCCTTCATTGATCGGTCGCAGGCGATGTCCTGCGATGCCCGGCAGGACCGCCTGCACGTCTTCCGGCAGCACCTTGTCGCGACCAGAAATGAGCGCCCAGGCGCGGGCCGCGGACAGCAGCGCCAATGCGGCGCGCGGCGACAGGCCGTTGGCGTAGTCCGGCGAGCGGCGGGAGTATTCCACCAGCGCCTGGATGTAATCAAGCAGCGGTTCCGCGGCGTGGACGGCACGCACCGATTGCTGCAGTTGCACCAATTGTGCCGGCGACAGGCACGGCGTGAGCGCGCCGATCATGTCGCGGCGATCCACGCCCTGCAATAGAGCACGCTCGGCTTCGCGATCCGGGTAGCCGAGTTCGATGCGCAGCAGGAAGCGGTCGAGTTGCGATTCCGGCAGTGGAAAGGTCCCGACCTGGGTGGAGGGATTTTGCGTGGCGATGACGAAGAACGGCTCCGGCAGGTGGCGGGTTTGTCCTTCGGCTGTCACTTGGTGTTCTTCCATGGCTTCGAGCAGCGCGGATTGGGTCTTGGGGGTGGCGCGGTTGACCTCGTCGGCCAGGATCAGCTGCGAGAACACCGGGCCGGGGTGGAACTTGAAGCTGGCCGAGTCGCGATCGTAGACGGATACCCCGATGATGTCGGCCGGCAGCATGTCGCTGGTGAACTGGATGCGCTGGAAGTCCAGTCCCAGCATTCGGGCCAGCACGTGCGCCAGGGTGGTTTTTCCGACGCCAGGCAGATCCTCGATCAGGAGGTGGCCGCGAGCCAGCATGCAGGCCAGGGAAAGCCGGATCTGGTGCTCCTTGCCCAAAATGACCTTGCCAGCCTGCTGAACGACGTTCTGTATCAAGGAAAATGCCATGAAATTCACACGGTTTCGTGAGTTGTTGTTGGCCTAAGTCTACTGGATTCCCGTTACACTGCGGCCAGACGGAATCCTGTACAGACCAGCAAGAGACCCTCCCGAAATCCATGACAGTTGCCTTCATCAATCATGCCGAATGCTACCGGCACAACATGGGGGATGATCACCCCGAATCGCCCGAGCGATTGTCGGCCATCGACGATCAGTTGATCGCCTCCGGCGTCGGCGTGTTGCTCGATCACCACGATGCGCCAGAGGCGAGCGACGAACAGTTGCACCGCGTGCATACCCCCGAGTACACGCGTTCGGTTCGGGATCTGTCGCCGGCGCACGGCATCGTCCACCTGGATCCCGATACCGCCATGTGCCCGGATACGCTGACGGCGGCGCTGCGTGCGGCCGGCGCCGGCGTGCTCGCGGTGGACCTCGTGGCCGGGGGGCGCAACAAGACCGCGTTCTGTGCGGTGCGCCCGCCAGGGCATCACGCCATGCGCCGGCGGGCCATGGGATTCTGCATCTTCAACAACATCGCCATCGCGGCGCGCCACGCGCTGGAGGCGCATGGTCTGGATCGCGTGGCCATCGTCGACTTCGACGTGCATCACGGCAATGGCACGGAAGACGCCTTCGGGGGTGACGCGCGGGTCCTGATGACCGGCACTTTCCAGCATCCGTTCTATCCCTATACAGGGACCGATGGGTCGCGCTCGAACATGAACAATGTGCCGTTGGCTGCGGGGACCGATGGTCGGGGCTTTCGCGAGGCCTTCGAGGAGATCTGCCTGCCGCGCCTGGAGGCGTTTTCTCCCCAGATGCTGTTCGTCTCGGCCGGATTCGACGCGCATGCCGAAGACGACATGGGCATGATGCGGCTGGTCGAGGCCGATTACGCCTGGGTGACGAAGAAGCTGCGCCTGCTGGCCGAGCAGCACTGCGAAGGGCGCATCGTGTCGATGCTCGAAGGCGGCTACGCGCTGTCGGCGCTGGGTCGCAGCGTGGTGGCGCACCTGCGCGAGCTCGGGGACTTCTAGCATGGCGCCGAATCCAGGCCATCCGGTGGCCGGGCAGGGCGGCGTGGACGACCATATCGATGTCACGCCGGTGCTGCAGACCATCGCGCGCCTGGGCGATGACATCGAGCCGCGC
>CANIIN010000029.1 GCA_947467405.1 Betaproteobacteria bacterium
CCTTTGTAAACCCTTAACTCGGAACCCAGTGGCAAGCCACGGCGAAATTCATGGCAAATGAGTTCACCCTCGCCGGTCAGCTTCTTCGAGAACAAGATCGCCGAGAACCATCGCGAGAAGCGCCGGCGCTGAACGCGCCGCACGCCGCGCCGCGCTCACGACCCGATGCGTGTCGCCACCCAGGGCCGCGAGGCATCGCCAGTGGTCACGAAGCCCTCGATCTTCGAACCGTTCAGACGCCCGCGGTAAGTCGCTCCGCCAACGCGAAAACTGAATTCAGCCCCCTTCATGCGGCCGCCCGAGATGACTTCCGACTTGCCGCCGGCCTCCAGCGCGCCGGTCACGACCTGGTAACCCTGCCTGAGCGTCAAGCGGCCGCCACCGCCACCCATTTGCCAGGCGCCTTCCACCTTGGCGGGAACGATCCACAGATAGGCCATGCACCAGTACTGGCAGGATTGCACCGCATCGACCGCAGCGGACTCGTCAGCTTCCCAGTCGCCCATGGTGAAGGTGTTCGATACCACTCGCGTGCCGGGCTTGAGGCCGAGGATGATGGGCCGCAGGCGCAAATTGAGTTCGGGCAGCAGGAACAGTGTCAGCACCGTGGCGCTGGAGAAATCGCTCTCGAAAATGTCCGCCTTGGCAAAGGTGGCCTTGTCGGCCACGCCGGCCTTGGCGGCATTCTCCTTCGACAGCAGAACCAGGTTGGCGTCGTATTCGATGCCGTGCGAGCGCACGCCGCGTTGCGCCGCCGTGATCACCACGCGCCCGTCGCCTGAACCGAGGTCGATCACAAAATCGTCTTTGGTCACCTTGGCCATGTCGAGCATGCGATCCACCAGTTCCAGCGCCGTGGGCAGCCAGATCACGTCCTTGCCACGCTGGCCGACGGCCGGCTGTTGGGCGGGGCCGGTCTGCGCCTGTGCAGACTGCATCGGCAGCCCGGCCAACAGCAGCAGGGCGATGACAAGCAAGCGGGCTCTTTTCATGTGACTCTCCGGATATCCGGTCATGTCGGACCGTGTCAGGGGATGGATCAGCACCGTCTGGTCGGGTCGACTCGAGCCTTCCAGATGGCAGCCAGCATAGCAAGTTCCTGGCGCAGGCTGCCGGCGACAGGCGCACACCGGCCGGGCCGGGAAGCCATGCAGGCAAAGGCGCGACAGGAATGTACAATGCCCACCGTGCGACGCCAAAGGTGGACGCGTCGCGAAGGCCCGATCAGCTATCGACAGGAGTCAAAACATGAAGACAAAAATCGCACCGGAAAAAATGCTGCGCTGGGGGCTGCAAGGCGCCCTGGTGCTGTTCGTCATCGTCGCGGCCTATTCGGCCACGCTGCATTCGCGCATTGACGAAATGCAGGACGCCATCGAGATGGAAAAGAAGGCCACCGCCGACACCGCCGCCTCGGGCAAGAAGATCAGCGACGAACTGCGCGCGCTGAAGGCCAAGGCTGCCGAAGCCGACGCCAAGGTCGCCGAATCGGATGCCCTGAAGGCCGCGCTGACGCGTGCCCAGCCGGCAGTCGGCGCAGCGCTCGAAGCGGCCGCCAAGGCCGGCAAGCCCGATGTGCGGGCCAACCTGCTGGCCGGCGCCGGCGTGATCGCCCAGATTGCCGGCGGCGCCAGGAACGAGGCGGCCGTCGCGATCCTGGATCGGGCGCTGGCGCTGGACAAAGCCAATTGCGCCGCGGGCCTCGCCACCCAGGCAGCCGGCAAGGCGGTTGAACTGGCCGCCGATTGCCAGCCGCCGGCTGCTGCCCCTGCCGCGCCCGCCGCTGCTCCGGCTGCACCAGCTGCAGCACCTGCTGCGGCTGCCTCGGCTGCGCAGGCGCCGGCTCCCGCTGCCAAGCACTGAGCCGCACTGACGGCAACAAAAAAGGCGCGGATTGGTCCGCGCCTTTTTCATTTGCAGTGCCGGCACTGCGCCATGCAGCGACTTCAGCCGGCAGGCTTGTAACCGAGTTGACGCGATAGCGCTGCAGCGGCTGTCACCATGGTATTCACCAGCGGCGCATCCAGGCCACAACCCGTCGCCGGGATGGGCCCCGTTGCCGACAGCACCAGCGCCGGTTGTCCGGCGTGGTCCAACACCGGCACGCTCACCGTGACGCGATGCGGCTTGCCGGGCTCGGTCGGTTCAATCGGAGCACGAATCACGACGCCACGCCGACGGTTCTCGTCGATGCCGGCATCGAGTTCCTCCTGCTTCGGGGCCGGCAAGCCCGCCGCCAGTGCAGCGGAACGTTCCTCGTCGATGATGGCCTGTGTCACGGCGCGTGGCAGAAAGGCCGTGAACACCGATCCCGTCGCGGAATCCAGCGTGGACATGACGCGTCCCACGCGAATGCTTTCGGTCAGCGCATCCGTCGACGGCTCCCAATGCACCACGGTCGGACCGCGATTGCCCCACACGCTGGCAATGAGGTTCAAGCCGGTCTTGTCACGCAGTTCGGGCAGCGCAGCGCAGCCCATGCGCACGGCCTTCAACTGCGCCAGACCTTCTGCTCCCGCTTCCGGCGTGGTCGGCCCCGACTCGTGCGCGTACGCCACCATGTAGCGCCCGCCGCCGAACGCCAGCGGCTTGCGCGGCGTGCGTTCGAAGTTCTCGACTTCACCGAGAAACACGGCGTGATCGCCGCCCGGATAGCTGGCGAAGCTGCGGCACTCGAGGAAGGCGGAACAGCCATCCAGCACCGGCACGCCGCCCAGCCCGAGGTGATAGTTCATGCCCTCGAAGCGGTTCTCGATATTGCTGGAAAAACGCCGCGATACTTCAATCTGGTCTTCCGCAAGGATGTTGACGACGAAGCGCTTGGCGTCGCGGAACACCGGATAACTGCTCGCCTTGAGCGCCTGGCTCCACAACACCAGGGGCGGGTCCAGGGACACGGAACTGAAGGAATTGACGGTCACGCCGCGCGGGATGCCGTCACCATCCACCGTGGTGATGACGGTAACGCCGGTCACGAAAGCGCCCAGTACATTGCGCAGTTCGCGCGGGTCGAAATTGGCCATGTCGATGTTGTCTCGTCGGATCGTCGTTATTGAATTGATTCTCGAGTTGTTTCTCGAGCTGGTGCGCTGTCGATGCTGGCTTGTGCAGCCGTGCCGCCTGCGAACCTAGCGCCGTGCCTTGACCATCATGAAGCAGAATACCGCGAACAGGATCACGAACCACGCGAGTGACAATTCGGGGATCGAGAAGCCGAAGAAATTCCAGTCTTTGGGTGTGCAGGCGCCGTCGTACTGCAGCATCAGCGGCAGCGCCTTGCCGACCTTGGAGGCATCCAGCAGATTCTCCAGCCAGCCGCCGATGCAGGCCGCGGCGCGCTTGGGATCGCTCTGCACATAGATGTGGTACCCCGCCGCCGCCGCTCCCGACAGGGCGAACAGTGCGCCGAACACGGAATAGGCAATCGTGCCGCCCGGCCCCGGGCGATGCAATGCCGCCACCAGCGCTACCAGCGCGATGGCCACGTAATGCAGGCGCTGCGCGATGCACCACGGGCAGGGATCGAGGTTGCGCCAGTGCTGCAGGTACTCGCCGAAGCCGAGCAGGCCCAGACAGAGCAGGAAAATCAGGGTAAACGCACCAGCCGGAACACCGGCGCCGGATCTTGTAGCCACTTGCACGCCACCTGGAAAATGAACAGTGCTGCAAGGGTATCCGAGCAGAGGCAATGCCGCAATGCGCAGACCGGGGCGCAGACCGGAACGATTGCGCCGATTCACCGGGATCGCAGCGGGTGTCCCGCCTCTCGCGCAAGGTATAATGTTGGCCTTCAGTTGCCGGGCGCCTTCGTGCCTGGCCAGCCGCGGGGACACGCCCCCCAACCGGCTCCTCTCGGGATTTCAAGATGGAAGCAGAACGCCTCAACGCCCTGTCCAACGCCCTCACCGACCTCGATTCCAGGTCGGCCGAACTGCGGAGGTATCTTTGACTTCGACCAGAAGAAGCGGCGCCTGGTAGAAGTCAGCGGCGAACTGGAAAACCCCGATGTCTGGAACGACGCCAAGCGCGCCCAGGACCTCGGACGGGAAAAGAAACTCCTCGAATCGGTGGTGGCTGTTCTGGAGGACGTCAGTTCACAACTGAACGATCTGCGCGAACTGTTCGGCATGGCGCGCGAGGAAAACGACGACGCCACCCTGATCAGCATCGAAGGCGACCTCAAGGGCGTGACCAAGTCGGTCGAAGACATGGAATTCCGCCGCATGTTCTCGGACCCGCAGGACCCCAACAACTGCTTCCTCGACATCCAGTCCGGTTCGGGCGGAACCGAGGCGCAGGACTGGACCGCCATGCTGGAGCGCATGTACCTGCGCTACACGGAGAAGAAGGGCTTCAAGGTCGATGTGCTGGAAGAGTCCGAAGGCGAAGTCGCGGGACTGAAGAGCGCCACGCTGAAGATCAGCGGCCCCTATGCCTACGGCCACCTGCGCACCGAGACCGGCGTGCATCGGCTGGTCAGGAAATCGCCGTTCGATTCCAACGCACGCCGGCACACCTCGTTTGCCAGCGTGTTCGCGTATCCGGAAGTGGACGAGAACATCGACATCGACATCAATCCGGCCGACCTGCGCATCGACGTGTATCGCGCCTCCGGCGCCGGCGGCCAGCACGTCAACAAGACCGAATCCGCGGTGCGCATCACGCACGTGCCGACCAATACCGTCGTGCAATGCCAGAACGACCGCTCGCAGCATCGCAACAAGGCCGAAGCCATGGCGATGCTGAAGTCCAAGCTCTTTGAAGCCGAACTGCGCAAGCAGAATGCCGTGAAGCAGGCGGCCGAGGACGCCAAGACCGACATCGGCTGGGGCCACCAGATCCGCTCCTATGTGCTCGACCAGTCGCGCATCAAGGATCTGCGCACCAACGTCGAGGTCGGCAACACGCAGGGCGTGCTGGACGGCGACCTTGACCAGTTCATCAGCGCCAGCCTCAAGCAGGGCGTGTAAGCCACCCTCCCCGACCCATCATTCAATCCGCCCCATCCGATACCGCCAGGAACGCCATGACCACCCCGACCACCCCGACCGTCCAGACGGCGGCGCAAGCGCCCGCCGCTGAAAACCAGATCATCGCCGAGCGCCGCGAGAAACTGGCGGCCCTGCGCGCGGCCGGCAATCCGTTCCCCAACGACTTCGACCGGCGCCACTTCGCCGCCGATCTGCACACCACCTATGGCGAGAAGACCAAGGAGGAACTCGAAGCCGCGCCGGTCACGGTGCAGCTGGCCGGACGCATGCTGTTGAAGCGCGTCATGGGCAAGGCCAGTTTCGCCACCCTGCAGGACATGAGCGGCCGCATGCAGGTGTACATCACCAATGATCATGTCGGAGCGGATGTGCATGCGGCGTTCAAGCACTGGGACATCGGCGACATCCTGGGCGTGGAAGGCACGCTGTTTCGCACCCGCACCGACGAACTGACCATCCAGGCGAGTTCCATCCGCCTGCTGACCAAGGCGCTGCGTCCCCTGCCGGAAAAGTTCCATGGCCTCACCGACCAGGAAGCGAAGTATCGCCAGCGCTATGTCGACCTGATCACCAACGAGGACGCACGGCGCACCTTCCAGGCGCGCAGCCGCATCATCCAGGAAATCCGCCATTTCATGGTCGAACGCGGCTACCTGGAAGTCGAAACGCCGATGATGCAGCCCATTCCCGGCGGCGCCAACGCCAAGCCGTTCCGCACGCACCACAACGCGCTCGAGATGGACCTGTTCCTGCGCATTGCGCCCGAGCTGTACCTGAAGCGCCTGGTGGTGGGCGGGTTCGAGAAGGTATTCGAGATCAACCGCAACTTCCGCAACGAAGGCATCTCGACGCGCCACAATCCCGAATTCACCATGATCGAGTTCTACGAGGCCTATCGCGACTATCGCTACCTCATGGACATGACCGAAGAAATGCTGCGCACCGTGGCGCTCAAGGTGCTGGGCACCACCGAAGTGAAGTACGGCGAACACGTCATCGACCTCGCCAAGCCGTTTGCGCGGCTCACGCCAACGCAGGCCATCCGCGTGCATCATCCGGAAATGAGCGAGGCCGATCTGTCCGATGCCGCCTTCCTCACCGCGGAGTTGAAGAAGCGCGGCGCGGAAGCCAAGCCCGGCACCGGCACCGGCACCCTGCAACTCATGCTGTTCGAGGAGACGGTCGAGACCAAGCTGATCCAGCCGACCTTCATCATCGATTATCCGGCCGAGGTATCACCGCTGGCCCGCCGCAACGACAACAATCCGGACATCACCGACCGTTTCGAGCTGTTCATCACCGGCCGCGAAATGGCCAACGGTTTCTCGGAATTGAATGACCCGGAAGACCAGGCGGCGCGATTCGACGAGCAGGCCAAGGCCAAGGCCGCCGGCGACGAAGAAGCCATGTTCAAGGACATGGACTACATCCGCGCACTGGAGTACGGCCTGCCCCCGACCGCGGGCGAAGGCATCGGCATCGATCGCCTGGTCATGCTGTTGACCAACAGCCCGAGCATCCGCGACGTGCTGCTGTTTCCGCACCTGCGTCCGGAAAGCTGATCCCGGCGCGTCCTGCCGGACGCGCCATGTATCCGGTGTGGCGACGAAGCCCCCTTCCTTGCGACGCATTCATTACATTCTTACAAATCATTACACCGCAGCGTGACTCATTTCACGTCGCGGCGCTGCGCCCCATGTCAACATGATCCTGCCTGAAAGCGTTTTGACAGGCATCGACAAATTGAACAGGGAGAACAGCATGGATACACAGACCCATGGCACGACGACACTGGGCAGCACGCGCCTCCATCCCATCGTGATGGCGGCCTCTGTTGCCGTGATCTTGCTCAGCGCGACCGGTATCGGCGCCATCCTGGGATGGATACCGACCGGCGTAACGAAACAGGTCGAACCCACGGTGGCCGTCGCACCGGCAAGTGTGACACCGGCCGCGGTTGCCAGCGCCGCAACGCCAAGCGCTCCGGCCGCGACGCCGCTGCCGGCCAGGGCTCCGATCAAGCCACCGCACAAGCCGGCGGTGCAGCATGCCGACGCCGGGCACACCGCAGTCAAGGCGGACGAAAAATCAGCCATGCCGCCGGCCCTGCCCGCGCCGCCCATTGCAGGTCCCATGGCGTCCAATTCGCCGATGCCGATGCCGCCACCCCCTGCGGCGCCGGTCGCCCAACCCAGGCTCATCTGCAGCGACTGCGGCGTCATTGAACTGGTTCGCGAAACGGAAAAGGCCGGTGAAGGCAGCGGCGTAGGCGCCATGGCCGGTACGGTCGTTGGCGGCGTGCTCGGCAACCAGGTCGGGCGCGGCAACGGCCGTGACGCCATGACGATCATTGGCGCCATCGGCGGAGCGATCGCGGGTCACCAGATCGAGAAGAGCACGAAGAAGACCAAAGCGTATGAAATCGTGGTGCGCTTCGACGACGGCACGACGCGCACGCTGTCGCAATCCGCGCCGCCGTCATGGCGCGCCGGCGATCACGTCAAGGTTCTGAACGGTGTGATCGTGCCCGATGCCTGATTGATACGGCCTGTCCCGGCCATCGCTTGGAATACCGGCAAAACGGCGCGCCTTCGGGCACGCCGTTTTGCATTGCTGCGCCAGCCATGCCAGCGCAGTCGCCTATAATCAAACCCCCGCGGACCTGTGCCGCCCTGGCCAGCCAGATGCCCCCTACTCCTCCCGCATCGCGCAGCATCATGCGCGGCATCCTGTTCATGGTCGCCGCGACTTTCCTGTTCGCGATCATGGATGTGGTCTCCAAACTGCTGGCGCAAAGCTATCCGCCGGTCGAGGTCGTCGCGGCGCGCTACATCGTGCAGGCCGTGCTGATGCTCGTCATCCTTGCCCCCACGCAGGGAATGAGCATGGTACGCAGCCATCGGCCAGGCCTGCAGATCGTCCGCGGAGCGTTGCTGTGCATTTCCTCGCTCATGTTCGTCGCCGCCCTGGCCGTCATGCCCATCGCCGAGGCCGCCGCCATCGGCTCCTCCGCGCCGCTCATGGTCGTGCTGCTGTCGATCCCCTTGCTGCGTGAGCGCGTCGGAACGCCAAGTCGCGTGGCCGTCGGCGTGGGTTTTCTGGGAGCACTGATCATCATCCGTCCCGGCGCCGAGATCTTCACCTGGGCGGCGCTGCTTCCGCTGTTCTCTGCCATATGCGGCGCCACCTATCAGGTCTTGACCCGGAAGGTATCCGGCATCGACGGCACCATCACGTCGCTGTTCTATCCCGCCATGGTGGGGACGGTGCTGCTCGGTTGTGTGGTTCCTTTCGTCTGGGTGACGCCACAATCCACACTCGACGCACTGTTCATGCTGTGCATTGGCGCAGCGGCAACCGGCGGCCACTTCCTGATGATCAAGTCGCTTACCCATGCGCCGGCCAGCATCGCCAGTTCGATCACGTATACGCAACTCATCTTCTCGATGATCAGCGGTTACCTGATATTCGGCCAGTTTCCCGACGGCTGGTCGCTGGTCGGCATGGCTGTCGTCGTGTTCGCCGGGCTGTTCATTGCCAGCCGGCACCGCGGCATCCGCAATTGATGCAGCAACAGACCGGCCCGGGTGCTCCGATATAATCCATCCTTCCCGATTCGTGCCGCCCAGGCTGCAGCCCCTCGAATGAATTCCGGCACATCACCACCGCACAATCTGCGCCGCGGCATCCTGCTGATGCTGGCGTCGATCGGTTTTTTCTGCTGCATGGATCTGACCTCGAAGCTGCTGACGGCGCGCTACCCGGTCGTCGAGATCGTCGCCATCCGCAATGCCGTGCAGGTTGTTCTGATGCTGGCGATCTTCGGTCCGAAATGGGGTCTGGACCTGGTGCGAAGCCGCCGCCCGGGACTGCAGTTCGTACGCGGCGCAGCGATCTCTGTTGCCTCCCTGGCCTTCGTGACGGCACTGTCGTTGATGCCGATCGCGGAAGTGTCGGCCATCTCGTTCACGTCGCCGCTGCTCATTGCACTGATCTCGGCCATCTGGCTGGGCGAGCGATCCAGCCATGCCGCCCGCATGGCGGTGGTCACGGGATTCATCGGGGTGCTGATCATCATGCGGCCTGGCGCAGGCATTTTCACCTGGGTCGCGCTGCTGCCGCTTCTTGCCGCGGTGTTCACCGCGACTTATCAAGTGCTGACACGCAAGCTGTCGGTCATCGATCACAGCCTGGCCCTGCTGTTCTACCCCTCCCTGCTTGCCGCCATCGTCTTCGGATGCCTGACGCCCCTGGTGTGGGTCACGCCGCAATGGAAGGACATTCCGCTCCTGCTGGCCATCGGAATGCTTGGCACGATCGGGCACTTCCTGATGATTCGCGCCTACCGCCAGGCGCCGGCCAGCCAATTGGCGCCGTTCACCTACGTCCAGCTGGTCATCATGATCTTTCTGGGGTACCTCGTCTTCGATCAGTTTCCGGACCACTGGTCGCTGCTGGGCATGCTGATCATCGTGGCGAGCGGCCTGTACATCATTACCCGGCAGGGCGGGCTGCGCCGGCCGTGAAATGACAACGGCCGGACACCTGAGGCGCCCGGCCGTTGAACTTCTGGTGGTACCGCGTCCTTACAGGCGCTCGAATATCGCCGCGATGCCCTGCCCACCACCGATGCACATGGTCACCAGTGCATAACGCTTCTGGGTGCGCTGCAGTTCGTAGATCGCCTTGACGGTCAGCACGTTGCCGCTGGCACCGATGGGATGCCCCAGCGCCACCGCCCCGCCATTCGGATTGACCTTGGCCAGATCGAGGTCCAGGTCGCGTGACACGGCCATGGCCTGCACGGCAAATGCTTCGTTGGATTCGATCAGGTCCATGTCCGACGCCTTGAGCCCGGACTTGGCAAAGACATTGCGGACTGCCGGAATCGGCCCCAGCCCCATGTATTGCGGATCGACACCGGCGTGCGCGTAGGCCACCAGTCGCGCCAGCGGCTTGATATTGGCCTTCTGCGCAGCGGCCGCCTCCATCATGACGACGGCCGAGCCGGCGTCGTTCAACCCCGAGGCGTTGCCCGCCGTGACGGTGCCGTCCTTCTTGAACGCCGCACGCAGCTTCTGCAGATCCTCGATCTTCACGTCCTTGCGCACGTGCTCGTCGGTGACGAACTGCACGGTGCCCTTCTTGCTCTTCAGTTCCACGGGCACGATCTGGCTGGTGAAGACGCCCTGGTCGATCGCCGCCGCAGCGCGACGGTGGCTTTCCAGCGCATAGGCGTCCTGCTCGTCGCGCGTGATGCCGTATTTCGCGGCGATGTTCTCGGCCGTGATGCCCATGTGGCCATGACCGAACGGGTCATGCAGCGCCGCGGTCATGGCGTCGATGACCGTCGCATCGCCCATGCGCTGCCCCCAGCGATTGGACGGCAGGAAATAGGCCGCACGGCTCATGCTTTCGGCACCGGCGCCGATCACGACATCCGTATCGCCCAGAAGAATATGCTGCGCAGCCGACACGATGGACTGCAGTCCCGAACCGCATAGACGGTTGACCGTGAGACAAGGGGTGCCGAACGGCAGCCCGGCATCCACGGCCGCGACCCGCGAGATGTACATGTCGCGCGCCTCGCCATGAATCACGCTGCCCAACACGACGTGTCCCACCGAAGCCGGATCGACGCCGGCGCGCTTGACCGCTTCGCGGATAGCCGTGGCACCCAGCGCGGTCGGCGGAATGTCCTTGAGGGAGCCGCCGTAGTCACCAATCGCGGTCCGTGCCGCACCAACCACCACCACTTCACGTTGAGCCATGTTCAGGTCTCCTTGCTGAGTTGTTCGGATGTCATGGATTGAAGCCGCCAGGGCTTCGTGGATGAATCAGGATGGGACACTCGTGGCCTTCTTGCGCCGCACCGGCGCTTTTCGAGCCGTCGGAATCTTTCGCGCCGTCAGGTCGTGCGCATCGGCGCCGGTGATTTCGACGTCCATGAAATCACCAATCGCCACCCGGCCCGGCTTGTCGACATAAACCAGGCCATCGATCTCCGGCGCGTCGGCGCTGGATCGCGCCACGGCCACGCCATCATCGCCGATGTCGTCGACCAGCACGCGCATCGTCTGTCCAACCTTGCGCTGCAGGCGGCGCTCGCTGATCTCTTCCTGAAGCTCCATGAGCCGCGCCTGGCGCTCTTCGCGCACTTCGTCTGGCAGCGCGCCGGGCAGCGCATTGGCGGCGGCGCCTTCGACCGGCGAATAGGCAAAGCAGCCGACACGGTCGAGTTCCGCCTCGGACAGGAAGTCCAGCAGTTCCTGGAACTCGGCCTCGGTCTCGCCCGGGAAGCCCGCGATGAACGTGCTGCGTATGGTCAGGTCCGGGCAGATGGCGCGCCAGGCACGAATGCGATCAAGGTTGATCTCGCCTTCGGCGGGCCGTTTCATGAGCTTGAGAATCCTGCGGCTGGCGTGCTGAAACGGCACATCGAGGTAGGGGAGGATCTTGCCTTCCGCCATCAACGGAATGACCTCATCAACGCTTGGATAGGGATAGACGTAGTGCAGGCGCACCCACACGCCCAGCTCGCCCAGCGCACGAGCGAGTTCGGTCATGCGCGTCTTGAGCGGACGACCGCCCCAGAAGCCGGTGCGATAACGCACATCCACGCCGTAGGCGCTGGTGTCCTGCGAAATCACCAGCAATTCCTTGACGCCGGCATTGACGAGGTTTTCCGCCTCCTGCATGACATCGCCGATCGGACGCGACACCAGGTCGCCGCGCATGGACGGAATGATGCAGAAGGTGCAGCGATGATTGCAGCCCTCGGAAATCTTCAGGTAGGCGTAATGGCGCGGCGTGAGCTTGATGCCCTGTGGAGGCACCAGGCTGGTAAACGGATTGGATGTCTCGTCCTGCGGCGCCGGCAGGTGCTCATGCACCGCCGCCATGACTTCGTTCATGGCATGCGGCCCGGTCACGGCCAGCACCTTGGGGTGCGTCGCGCGAACAATGTCGCCCTTGGCCCCCAGGCAACCCGTCACGATGACGCGCCCGTTTTCGCTGAGCGCCTCGCCGATGGCATCCAGCGATTCGGCGACGGCCGAGTCGATGAAGCCGCAGGTATTGACGATGACGATGTCGGCGTCGGCATAACTCGGGGACACTGCGTAGCCCTCGGTACGCAGCTGGGTCAGAATGAGCTCTGAATCGACCAGCGCCTTGGGACAGCCGAGCGAAACAAACCCGACCTTGGGAACTTCAGCCATTGATATGAATCCGTTGCGATGGGCTGCGCCTCGGTGAGGCGCAG
>CANIIN010000030.1 GCA_947467405.1 Betaproteobacteria bacterium
AACAGCATCTGAATCGCAATCGCCGTCAGCACCAGCCCCATCAGGCGCTCCATGGCGGTGATGCCGCGCCGCCCGACCCAATCCGCGATGCGTTGCGCGCCGAGCAGGATGGCCATCGACACCAGCGTGGCGAGAACGAGCGCCCCCAGCCAGTGCGGCCAGCGCGTTGGGTCGCGCGACACCAGCAGCATCACGGTGGCCAGTGCCGAGGGGCCGGCGATGGCGGGGATGGCGATGGGCACGATGAAGGGTTCTTCGCGCAGCTGTTCGTCGCCGCCGAGTTCGCCGAAGATGCCGTCGGGGTGCGGGAATACCATGCGCAGCGCGATCAGGAACAGGATCACCCCGCCGGCGATTTCCAGCGCGTTTTCGGTCAGGCCGAGCAGCGACAGGAACACCTGCCCGCCAAACAGGAACACCACCAGTACGGTGAAGGCGATGCCGCATTCGCGCATGACCAGCGTGGCGCGGCGCTCGGGCGGCAGGTGCTGCATGCTGGCCAGCACCAGCGGGATGTTGCCGAACGGGTCCATGACCAGCAGCAGAACGATGGCGGCGGAGATGATGTCCATGAGTTGATTGTAGTCCGCGTGCGTCCGGCCCGCGTGCGCTGGCTCAAGGTTGCGGCAGGAATGACGAAGTGCAGCGCGGCCGTTGCTGCCGTGAGGCTGCGTCGACTTGCTTCAGCAAGCCCGCCGTGCCGCATGCGTCGCGCCGAACGGCGGCGTGGGCCGGGCCGCTACTCGAAGATCTGCCGGGCTTCGCGCGCCAGCCGCTCGGTCAGCGCCAGGCGGAAGTAGCGCGCGGCGCTGCGATTGACTGAGTACACCATGCGCCGCGGCGTGATGTTCTGCGCCAGGGGGGCGCCCGATCGCAGCATCTACGCGCGCTTCGTCGCCGGTAGCAGGCCGGTCATCAGCAGCGTCTGGCTGCAGCGTGGCGAGACTGGGCGACCCGTGGTTCCTGTCGACCAACCCTATGGATTCACAACCGGAACTACAGTGTATCGACGCGATCGCCACGGGCGTATCCCGCCAGCGGCTTGCGAATGCCGCGTCCCAGCGCAATCACCTTGAACAATTCGCCCATCTCGGCCGGCGACAGCAGGTGTTGCGCCGCGCCGGCCAGCGGCAGGTAGGCGCGCAGGTCATCGGGATCGATACGCGACAGCAGTTCGGTGATGCCGCAGTTGATCAGGAAGTGTGACTGCGAGGTGTAGCCCAGTACTTCCAGTCCGGCGGCATGGCCCGCCGCGGCGATGGCGCTGAAATCCACATGCGCGGTGATGTCCTGCAGGCCCGGCAGGAACAGGGGGTCGCCGTGAGCGCGATGCCGGTAGTGGCACATCAGCGTCCCTTCGGAGCGCTGCGGATGATAGAACTCGGCGCGCGGAAAGCCGTAGTCGAAAAAAATCGCCGCGCCGCGCTCCAGCATGGATGCGATGCTGGTGATGAAGGCGCTGGCCGCGAGGCCGATTTCGCTCTGGTAGCCCGGCGCCGGCAGCGCCGGCGCCTCCAACGCATTGACGCTGTCGGACAATTCATCTGTTGCGGCCTGCCAGGCGATCGCGAAGGCATTGGCTTCGGCCGACCAGCACACGCCGCCTTGCTGCACGACCTCTTTACCGTCATCGCGGCGAAACAGTTCCACCGGCATCGCGTCCAGAACTTCGTTGCCGATGATCACGCCGGAGAACGACGGCGGCAGCTGATTCAGCCAGGTCACGCGCGGCAGCAGCGCCGGCACGCGTGCGGCCAGCGTGTCGCGCTCGCGCTGGCGCAGGTCTGCCGACAACTCGAGAATGAAATAGTCGTCGGGGGTCGCGTCCAGACGGTCCAGTTCTTCCAGCAGTGACGCCGCCAGCGAACCGGAGCCCGCACCCACTTCGAGGATGGCGCGGGGCAGGCCCTCTTCGACAAACAGGTCGCGCACCTGCTGCGCCAGCACCTGTCCGAACAAGGGCGACATTTCCGGCGCGGTGGTGAAGTCGCCTTCCGCGCCGAGCTTGCGTGCCCCGGCGCTGTAGTAGCCCAGGCCCGGCGCATACAGCGCCAGTTCCATGTATCGCGAGAAGGGTATCCAGCCGCCGGCGGTGGTGATGGCGGCGCGGATATGGGCGCAGAGGCGTTCGCAGTGCGCCAGCGCTTCGGGCGATGGCTGCGGCAGTTCGTTGCGCTGCGCGCGCAAGCCTGGCGAGGGTGTCGAGGGAGGTTGTGAAGAGGTCATGTGCGTGGCTGTGTCGGTTCTTTGATGATCCTTCAACCGGATGCGGAGATGTCAGCACCAAAGGTTACGATCAAAGGGCAACGAAAGGGGGAATGCTGAGCCATTCCGGTAGAATCGGCAATGCACGTGTCCAATGTGCATATCCTTGGCCCGCTCCCGCATCGATCCCGTTCATTGCCCATGACCCAGTCCCTGGACCAGAAAGTCGTCCTCATTACCGGCGGCGCCCATCGCGTCGGCGCCGCGACCGCACGGCGCCTGCATGCTGCCGGGGCACGCCTCATGGTGCATTACCGGTCGTCGGAGGCCGCCGCCCAGGCGTTGCAGGCGGAACTGAATGCGCTGCGCGCCGATTCGGTGGCGCTGGTGCAGGCCGACTTGCTGGATATCGCCGGTTTGCCGGAGCTGGTCAAGAACACCGTCAATCGCTTTGGCGGACTGGACGTGCTGGTCAACAACGCGTCGAGTTTTTTCCCCACGCCGGTCGGCGACATTACCGAAAAGCACTGGGACGATCTGGTCGGCACTAATCTCAAGGTGCCGCTGTTCCTGTCACAGGCCGCAGCGCCGGTGCTGCGAAAGAGCGGCGGCTGCATCATCAATATCGTCGATATCCATTCCGAACGGCCGTTGCGCAGTCACGTGCTGTACAACGCCGCCAAGGCAGGGCTGGCCGGCCTGACGCGTTCGCTGGCTCGTGAACTCGGTCCGGAAGTGCGCGTGAACGGTGTGTCGCCGGGCGCCGTGCTGTGGCCCGAGAACGACAACGGCACCTTCGACACCGTGACCCGCCAGCGCATCATCTCGGCCACGCCGTTGAAGCGCGCCGGCTACCCCGAAGACATCGCGCGCACTGTGCTGTTTCTGGCGGCGGATGCGCCGTTCATCACCGGGCAGATCATCGCAGTCGATGGTGGTCGCAGCGTGCATATATGAGCGCTGATCTGATCCGATTTAGGGGATATACCAGGGGATGTTTCCCCTTGTTCCTGCATGCGCTGCAGATCATCGCAGTCGATAGTGGCCGCAGCGTGCACAGCTGATTTGTTTCTGAACAGAATTCAATGACCCAGCCCCATCCGCCGCGCAGCGGCTCGCCGCATCGCGCCGTCGCCAGCAAGGGTCGTCTGGCGCTCATTCTGGGCAGCACCACGGCCGTGACCCCGCTCGGCGTGGACATGTACCTGCCGTCCCTGCCGACCCTGGCCGAGTCGTTTGCCACCAATGCCACGCGCGTGCAGCTCACGCTGTCGGCGTTCTTCCTCGGCCTGTCGATCGGGCAGGTGTTCTACGGCTCGCTGGCCGATCGCTACGGCCGCCGACCCATGCTGCTGATCGGCATGGTGTTGTTCGTGCTGGCGTCGATCGGTTGCGCCACGGCCACCTCGGTTGATGCGCTGATCGTGTGGCGCTTCCTGCAGGCGCTGGGTTCGTGTTCCGGCATGGTGATCGCCACGGCTGTGGTGCGCGACCTGTACAGCCCGGCCGAGGGCGCGCACATGATTTCGCGCATGATGCTGGTGATGGGTGCCGCGCCCATCCTTGCGCCGCTGCTGGGCGGGTTCGTGCTGTCGCTGTTCGGCTGGCAGGCGATCTTCTGGTTCCTGGTGTTCTATGGCGTGGCGTTGATCGCGGCGCTCGCGACCTTCCTTCCCGAGACGCGTCCGGCGCATACACATGGCCCGAACAGCGTGTGGGCCGCGCTCAAGGTTTACGCCAGCGTGATTTCACATCGACGATTCCAGGGCTATGCGCTGTCGCGCGGCCTGGCGCAGGGCGGCATGTTCGCCTACATCGCCGGTTCGCCGTTCGTGTTCATGACCCTGCACGGCGTACCGGCCCAGTACTTCGGCCTGCTGTTCGGCCTGAACGCCATCGGCATCATCGGTGCGTCGCAAATCAACATCCGGCTGTTGAGGAGGCATTCGCCGGATCGCATTTTGCGCGGCGCGCTGGCCGGGATCGGCATCGCAGGGCTGTTGCTGTCCGCTGCGGCCATGCTGCCTTTGTCGACGGGCATTCCGGGATTCGTGGCGCTGCTGGTGCCACTGTTCGCCATCATGGCCATGACCGGCCTGGTGCAGCCCAATGCCACGGTCATGGCCATGGCGCCGTTCGGGGATCGTGCCGGCAGCGCCTCGGCCCTGATCGGCACACTGATGTTCGCCATTGCGGCCGTGGTCAGCGGCACGGTGGCCTTCCTGAACGACGGAACGGCGTTGCCCATGGCCATCACGATTGCCGCGTCCGGCTGGCTGGCGTTCTGCGCCTATCACCTGCTGGCCAAGGGTAGTGCAGCCGAAACGGGCAGCGCAGCGGAGATGCCCGATGAGGGCAATCAAGGCGGACCGCGCTGAATACCCGAAGCAGCCCCGAAGAGGGGATAATCGCGCCCTTGAATGCACACCATCCCACGATCAGCCATGAACGCACCTGACCCATCTGCCGCCCGCAAGCCCTCGGCTGAGCGCCGTCGCATTGAAGCCAACAAGCTCGACAAACGCCTGGCGCGGCTGACCGGCCAGGCCATCGCCGACTTTGACATGATCAGCGAAGGCGATCGCATCATGGTCTGCCTGTCGGGTGGCAAGGACAGCTACGGTCTGCTCGATGTGCTCATGAAGCTGCGCGAGCGCGCGCCGATTTCGTTCGAGCTCATCGCCGTCAATATGGACCAGGGCCAACCCGGCTTTCCCAAGGAAGTCATTCCCGCTTACCTGACCAAACTCGGCGTGCCGTTCCACATCGTCAATCAGGACACCTACTCGGTGGTGAAGCGCATCATTCCCGAGGGGAAAACCACCTGCTCGCTGTGTTCGCGGCTGCGGCGCGGCGCGTTATACAGTGCGGCCAGCGCGTTGGGCGTGACCAAGATTGCACTCGGCCATCACCGCGACGATATTCTCGAGACGTTCTTCCTGAATCTCTTTTTCGGCGGCAAGCTCAAATCCATGCCGCCCAAGCTGGTGTCGGACGACGGCCGGCATGTGGTCATTCGGCCGCTGGCCTATGTGCGGGAGCGTGACCTCGAGACGTATGCCGAACTGCGCGCATTCCCGATCATTCCCTGCGACCTGTGCGGTTCGCAGGAGAACCTGCAGCGCAAACAGATCAAACTGATGCTGCGCGACTGGGAGAAGCGTTTTCCGGGGCGCGTGGAAACCATTTTCAACAGCCTGCAGCGCGTGAACCCCTCGCACCTGCTGGACCGCAGCCTGTTCGATTTTGCGGCGGTGAAGGCCACGGGCCATGCCGAACCGGATGGCGATCTGGCCTTCGATGACGATGAGGAACTGTCTGCTGCCACGGCCACCACCACCGTTACGATGGTGCCGTTCGATATACCGGTGCGTTCCTGATCGCATTCAGGGCTGGAGCAGACCGGGTCGCTGTGAGCCTGGCGCAGCAATGAAAAAAGCCCCTCCGAAGAGGGGCTTTTTCTTTTTGCTGTGCAGCTTGCAGCGGGTGCTGTCAGCGGCAGGTCGCCGGCATGTACTTGGCCGGGGTGCCTGCGCAGGACCAGGTCAGCGTGCCGGTCGTCGTATTTGCGGTCGGGGTGACGGTGAGGGTCACGGCCTGGCCGGTCGAGGTGCTGGCGGTGTTGCCGCTGACCACAACGATGCCGGTGTCGGCCACGTCGGCCGTGGCGATCTTGCCGACCACGGCGATGGTGACGCCGGTGCCCATGGACGCGGTATTGGTCGGGTCCGTCTGGAACTTCTCGGAAATCGCCGTGCGGGCGCCGGAAGCGGCCAGAATCAGTTCAGACACCTTGGCGCGAACGGTGTAGTCCTGATAAGCCGGCAGCGCAACTGCCGCCAGGATGCCGATAATCGCAACCACGATCATCAGTTCGATCAGCGTAAAACCCTTCTGCAGTGCTTGCATTGTTTTCATCTTGGTAAAACTCCCTGTTGACGTTCCCCAGCGGAACATAGGGGAAATCAGCAACAAGCATGCCCAGTTCGACAATTGCATCGACTCGAATAGCCTTTTATTTACATCATGTTACGAATATTTCAGCGGGCTGACAGTGCTCATGTGACGCAAAGCGTCACAACTGATCGCAAATTTGTAGCGCCGTTTCGACAGCCATGCGACTTGGCGTACATTGCGCTTCTCATTGCAAAGAGTTCTATACGAAGACCACGATAAAAAGATGGCTCACCACAGGACAACACGCCATGACGCCTCAATCCACAATCGACACCTTGCTGGACCTTGCTGCGGACGCCCATGATGTGCCGGGCGTGGTGGCCATGGCCGCTACCGACCGCGGCTTGATCTATGAAGGTGCATTCGGCCAGCGCGATCTCGCCACCGGGGTGGCGATGACGAAGGACACGGTGTTCCGCATCGCATCGATGACCAAGGCCGTGACCTGCGTGGCGGCGATGCAGTTGGTGGAAGAGAGCCTGATCGAGCTCGACGCACCGCTCTCGTCGCTGGGCGCGACAATCGACCGCACACTCACCGCGCCGCAGGTGCTGGAGGGATTCGATGCCGAAGGCAGGCCGCGCCTGCGACCGGCCAAGCGCCCCATCACGCTGCGCCATCTGTTGAGCCACACCGCCGGGTTCGTGTACGCGGCATGGAACGCCGACATCCAGCGCTACGTGACGGCGGTGAACATGCCCTCCACCACGTCGGCGAAACGCGGCTCGCTCGACCAGCCGCTGCTGTTCGATCCGGGCGAGCGCTGGGAGTACGGCATCAACATCGACTGGGTGGGACAGATCGTCGAAACGCTGCGCGGCGCATCACTCGACGTGGTGTTGCGCGAGCGCATCTTTGCGCCATTGGGCATGACCGACACCGGCTACGTGCCGTCGGATGACCAATATGCGCGCCTGGCCGGCCTCGCGCAGCGCCAGGCCGACGGCTCACTCCAACCACTGAGCGTGAACAAGCCCACGGTGCCGGAGATCTTCACGGGCGGCGCGGGACTGCTGTCTACCGCGGGCGATTACCTGCGCTTCGTGCGCATGCTGCTTGGCGGCGGCACGCTGGCGGGTGTGCGCATCCTGCGCCCGGAGACGGTGGCGCTGATGCACGGCAACCATACCGGCGACCTGCCGGCCGGCGTGTTGAAAACCGCCATGCCGGCGCGCTCCAACGACGTCGACCTCTACCCCGGCCGCGTCACGCGCTGGAGCCTTGGCCATATGCTGAACGTGGACGGGGGCGCCAACGGCCGCGCCGCCGGCTCGGTGAATTGGGGCGGCGTCTTCAACAGCTATTACTGGATCGACCCGGTGCGCCGCGTCACCGGCGTGATGATGACGCAGGTGATGCCGTTCGCGGATGCGCGGGTGCTGGCGACGCTGGGCGGGTTCGAGCGGGCGGTGTACGGGGCGGCGGGGCACTGATCTGCACCGTCCGGACCAGCAGGCCATCTATTCCTTCTCGTCGTCCTTGTCGTTGATGATCTGTCCCTCGATGTAATACCAGCGCCCGTCCTGGCGCACGAAGGTGCTGATCTCGTGCATTCGCTGCGCGCGCCCGTTCACGCGGCAGCGCGCGACGAATTCCACCACGCCGGCGTCGCCGGCTTCCTGCGCGTTGCGCACTTCGAGATTGATCCACTTCACCGGCGAGAGTTCCAGTTCGCCGGGCGCGGTGGAGGGATGCCAGGTGGCGAGCAGGTAATGGATCAGGCCGATCGAATAGGCGCTGTAGCGCGAACGCATGAGTGCTTCGGGCGTCGGGGCGTGCACGCCCTCGTCCAGCCCCCTGTGCCACACCTGGCAGCACGCGCTGTAGGGCAGCGGATCGTCCTCACCGCTCCGGCAGGGGCAGGGAAAGTGGCGCGGCAGGGAACGGGTGGGGTCACGCATGGGGCTTCTTTTCGTGATGCAGGGGCGATTGTGCATTGTATAGGGCGAGTCGATCGCCCCCATCGCGGTACAGTACGCTCCTCCGCAACGCATTCGAAGGAAGCTCCGTGTCCTCGCCCTCCGTTTCTCAAGCTGGCAAGCAACTCGTGATCGGCGTGGACCTCGATGGGGTGTGCGCGGACTTCTACTCGCGCATCCGCGAGATCGCGGCGGAATGGTTCGAGCGGCCGATCGAGGATTTGTCACAGGATGTCTCCTACGCGCTGGGCGAATGGGGCCTCGAACCGGGCGAGTACGACAGCCTGCATCGCTTTGCGGTAACCGAGAGGGATCTGTTTCGCACCGTGCCGATGATTCCCGGCGCGCGCCGCGTGCTGCGCAAGCTGTCGAACGAGGGCTACCGCATCCGCATCATCACGCACCGCCTGTTCATTCGTTACTTCCACGAACTGGCGGTGAGCCAGACCATCCACTGGCTGGACCACCACGGCATTCCGTACTGGGACCTGTGCTTCATGAAGGAGAAGTCGCAGGTCGGCGCCGACATCTACGTGGAGGACAGCCCGGACAACGTGGCCAGCCTGCGCGCCAGCGGCAACTTCACCATCTGCTTCGGCAACACCACCAACAAGCACATCGAGGGTCCGCGCGCGACCACCTGGGACGAGGTCTACGACAGGATCAAGACACGTCCGGGCCACGAAGCGCAGATGACCTTTGATTCAATCTAGCGGCGGAGTCGATTCCGGGTGCCGCCCGCGCTGAGCGACAGCCCCCTTGCCGGCGGCGCGGTGCGGAGGAAAACGGCCTTGGCATTTCGTGCAATGATCTTTTCGACAATCAGCCGCAACATGGTCAAGATAGCGGCTCGCAGAAAATCATCCGGGAGCGACACAAGCTGGCGCGGCCGCCGTCGCGAATCAGTGCGCGTCGACAATACGACCGCTCCCGCTAAAAGGAGGCAGGACTGATGGCATCAACGGCAGACAACAATTCCTTCACGCAGGCTGACGAATACGACGTGGTGGTGGTGGGCGCCGGATTCGGCGGCGTGTATGGCATCCACCGCTTCCGGCAGGACGGCCTGTCGGTACTGGGCATCGAGGGCGGCAGCGGCGTGGGCGGCGTGTGGTTTCACAACCGCTACCCCGGCGCGCGCGTGGACATCGACAGCGTGGTGTACTGCTATCACATCTCCAACGAGATCTACCGCGGCTGGAAGTGGAAGGAACGCTACGCCGCGCAGCCCGAGCTGCTCGAATACATCAATTACGTGGCCGACACGCTGGATCTGAAGAAGCACATCCTGTTCAACACCTGGATGACCGCCGGCGAGTGGCAACCGGCCGAGAAGCGCTACGTCATCAAGACCAGCACCGGTCGCACCATCCGCGCGAAATTCCTGGTGATGGCCACGGGGCAATTGTCGGAAGCGCGCAAGCCGCCCTTCCCCGGACTGGATGAATTCAAGGGCGAGTGGGTGCAGACCTCGCATTGGCCGGATCGCGAAGTGAAGCTGGCCGGCCGTCGCATCGGCATCATCGGCACCGGCTCGTCCGGCGTGCAGGCGGTGCCGCGCCTGGCCGAGCAGGCCAGGCACCTGACTGTGTTCCAGCGCTCGCCGAACTACTCGGTGCCGGCGCAGAACAAGCCGCTCGATGAAGCCACCTGGGAAATGGTCGGCGCCGACGTGCCGGCCGAGAAGGCGCGCCTGCTGAAACACTTTGGCGCGCAACATCGGCCGCGCGGCACGCAGCCGGCCAGCGCCTTCACTCCTGAAGAACAGCAGGCCATGATCGAGAAGCAATGGAACGCCGGCGGTCATGCCATGAGCGCGATCTTCAGCGACCAGACCACCAATGCCGCATCCAACGAGTTGGTGGCCGAGTTCGTGCGCAACAAGATCCGCCAGACAGTGAAGGACCCGGTGGTGGCCGAAAAGCTCTGCCCCAAGGACCACCCCATCGGTACGCGGCGCCTGTGCCTGGACATCGGTTACCACGAGACCTACAACCGCGACAACGTGACGCTGGTGGACGTGCGCGAGGCGCCGATCGAACGCATCACGGCGACCGGCATCCAGACCCGCGACGGCAAGCATTACGAATTGGACCTGATCGTGTTCGCGATCGGGTTCGATGCGTTCAAGGGCGCCGTCAACTCAGCCAACATCCGCAACGAGCACGGCCGCGCGCCGACCGATCACTGGGACCGTGGCCCGCAGACGCTGCTGGGCCTGATGACCAGCGGGTTTCCCAACCTGTTCATGGTGGCGGGCGCCGGCAGCACGTCGGTGCTGGCCAACATGGTGATGGTCGACGAACACCACGTCGACTGGATTGCGGACTGCATTCAGCACCTGAAGAAGAACGGCCTGCAGTCCATCGAACCCGAGGTGGGCGCCGAGCGCGACTGGTCGCAGTTCGTGGCCGACGCGGCCGGCAAGATCCTGCGCCTCAACGTGAACAACTACATGGTGCACGTGAACAAGGACGGCAGCCGCGTGTTCATGCCCTACGTGGGCGGATTCGACAAGTACGTGGCGCTGGCCGACGCAAGCGCGGCGAAAGGCTACGAAGGATTCAAGCTGCAGTAGCGGGCACGAGTACGTGCGGGTCGGATTGGCCTGCATCCGCCCTGTTCATCAAAAACCGGCGGTGTGGCGCCTGAATCCGGCTTTCCACTAAAACTGGCGGTTTTCGACCATTTTCGGCTCATTTTCAGGCCGAATTGGCCTCAAATGGCCTGCCATCCCGGCCGCGAAACGGTATTTCCGTCAAAAAAAGACCCAATCTTCTGATTTTGAAGCTTTTTGTACTGAAAACAGCCGTCAAAGCGGGTACAATGCCCGGCTTCCTGACCCGCGGGTTTTTCCAGCGTCTTGGCATCACACCAGCGCGAGTCCGGTCTCCCAATCCAGGCGATTGAAGATTGAACGATCTCTGGAAAGTTATCGGGAAAAACGCCCTTCGGAAGAAATAATGCGCCCGGCATTGTGTGTACTCGGGCCAACGACGGCAATTATTCAACGACAGCATTCACCTTTATTAAGAAGGCAACACCATGGCAAGGCAGAAGCCGCTACACCTGTATCGCAACATCGGGATCATTGCGCACATCGACGCCGGCAAGACCACGACGACCGAGCGCATCCTCTACTACACAGGCAAGAAGCACCAGATCATCGACGTCCATGACACCAAGGACGGCAAGACCAGCACCACCACCGACTACCTCGAGCAGGAAAAGAAGCGCGGCATCACGATTCAGTCCGCCGCCGTCTCGACCGAGTGGAAGGGCATCCAGATCAACGTGATCGACACCCCGGGCCACGTGGACTTCACCATCGAGGTGAATCGTTCGCTGCGCGTACTGGACGGCGCCGTGGTGGTGTTCGACGGCGTTGCCGGCGTGGAGCCGCAGACCGAAACCAACTGGCGCCTGGCGAACCAGTACAACGTGCCGCGCATGTGCTACATCAACAAGATGGACCGCATGGGCGCCAGCTTCGAGAAGGCCATCACCGGCATCAAGGAGCGCCTCGGCGCCACCATCGTGCTGTGCCAGATCCCGATCGGCAGCCACGACGAATTCAAGGGCATGGTCGACCTCATCGAAGGCGTCGGCTATGTGTGGGAGGAAGAGGACAAGGACTCCAAGTGGGAAACCATTCCCATCGAGCAAATGAAGGAACGCTTCCACACCTTCTCGACCACGCGCGACAACGAGTGGATGGAGCAACTCCTCGACCTGCGCAAGGAAGCCATCGAAACCGCGCTGGCGCTGGACGACGACGCCTTCATGGAATTCGTCGAGAACGGCAAGTTCGACATCGCCAAGGTCAAGGAATGCATCCGCAAGGGCACCGTGCAAGGCAAGCTGGTGCCGGTGTTCTGCGGCTCGTCGTTCAAGAACAAGGGCGTGCAGCA
>CANIIN010000031.1 GCA_947467405.1 Betaproteobacteria bacterium
AGGCAACCTGTGCCGCTGCACCGGTTATCACAACATCGTGAAAGCCATCCAGGCCGCCGCGCCGGCGCTGAAGTAGCCCTGCCTGCACTCACCCTGCAGGCAACAACGAGAACGAACGGATCCCAACATGTACTCATTCAATTATCGCAAGGCGGCATCGCTGGCCGACGCTTCATCCGCCCTGGTCCGTGACAGCGACGCCAAGGTGCTGGCCGGCGGCCAGAGCATGATTGCCGCCCTGAAGCTGCGCCTGGCGCGCCCGACCGAAGTCATCGATCTCGGTGCCGTCGCCGACCTGCGCTATATCCGCGTCGAAGGCAGCGCCGTCGTGATCGGCGCCATGACGACGCATGCCTCGGTAGCCGCGTCCACCGAGGTCCGCAAGGCGATCCCCGCGTTGGCGGCGCTGGCCGGCGACATCGGCGACCGGCAGGTTCGCAACATGGGCACCATCGGCGGATCCGTTGCCAACAACGACCCGGCAGCAGACTACCCGGCCGCCTGCCTCGGCCTTGGCGCGACCATCGTCACGACCCAGCGCAAGATCGCCGCGGACGAGTTCTTCCTTGGCATGTACGAGACCGCGCTGCAGCCCGGCGAACTGATTACTGCGGTGAGTTTTCCGATCGCCAAGCGCGCCGCGTACATGAAGTTCAAGAACCCGGCCTCGCGCTTCGCGCTGGTCGGCGTGTTCGTCGGCGATACGCCATCCGGCGTGCGCGTGGCGGTCACTGGCGCGTCGGCCGGCGTGTTTCGCGTCAGCGACATGGAGAAGGCCCTGACAGCGAAGTTCGCAGCCGATTCGGTCACCTCGATCAAAGTCCCTGCCGATGACCTGAACGCCGACCTGCATGCGCAGGCCGACTATCGTGCCCATCTCATCACCGTCATGGCAGGGCGTGCCGTGCGCAAGGCGCTGGGCGAGAACGTCAGCGCCGCCTGATCCATGACAGCCCAAACCCGTCGCGACCTGCCCTCCTCCATTGACAGCACGGTAGCGCTGCTGGGCAGCGCCGACTACGTCGCCGAGCGCAGCCTTTCGACAGCCGTTTTCCTCGCCTTGAAGATGGGGCGCCCGCTGTTTCTGGAGGGCGAGGCCGGCGTCGGCAAGACCGAGATCGCCAAGGTGCTCTCGGCCACGCTGGGACGAAAACTGGTTCGCCTGCAGTGCTACGAGGGCCTGGACATCGCCTCGGCCGTGTACGAATGGAATTACGCGCGGCAGATGATCGAGATCCGCCTGGCCGAAGCGGAGGGCGTGAAGTCCAGGGAAGGACTTGGTCAGGACATCTTCAACGAGAAATTCCTGATCCGTCGTCCCATCCTGCAGGCGCTGGAAGGAGGCGGCGACGGCTTTCACAACGGCCCGCCCGTGCTGCTGATCGACGAACTCGATCGCGCCGACGAGCCCTTCGAAGCCTACCTGCTGGAAGTGCTGTCGGATTTCCAGGTCACCATACCGGAACTGGGCACCATCAAGGCTTTGGAGCCGCCCATCGTCATCATCACCTCGAACCGCACGCGCGAAATCCACGATGCCATCAAGCGGCGCTGCTTCTATCACTGGGTGGATTACCCCGACGCCGTGCGTGAACTCGACATCCTGCGCCGCAAGGCGCCGGGGGCCGCGGAGAATCTGTCCCGTGAAGTGGTGGCCTTCGTGCAGCGCCTGCGCAAGCTGGATCTTTTCAAGCAACCGGGCGTGGCGGAAACCATCGACTGGTCGCAGGCGCTGGTGACCCTGGACAAGATGTCGCTCGATGCCGAGACCGTCAACGACACGCTCGGCGCCCTGCTCAAGTACCAGGACGACATTGCGCGCATTCGCGGCAGCGAAGCCGAGCGCCTGCTGAAGGACGTGAAGGCCGACATTGCTGCATGACGTGAAGCTCCCTTCACCGCCACCGTCAATGCGCGGCCCGACATGAACACCCTCAGCACCCCTCCCAATGCAGCCGGCCACATGGCCGACAACGTCATGCACTTCGCGCGCGTGCTGCGCACGGCAGGCCTGCCCATCGGCCCCGATCGCGTGATCGACGCCGTGAAGGCCATCGAGGCGGCGGGCATCGACCGGCGCGACGATTTCTACTGGACGCTCGCAGCGGTGCTGATCGATCGCCGCGAGCAGTTCGAGATATTCGACCAGGCCTTCCAGATGTTCTGGCGCGATCCGAAACTGCTGGAGCGCGCCTTGAGCCTGCTGATGCCGGCCGAGATCGGCCATGCGCCGCGCAGCGACGACAGCCCGTCCCCTCGTCTAACCGGCGGCCTGGCCGAGGCCCTCTTCCCGGCCGTGCAGCAGGGCCATGTCGACCCATCTTCCGACGAGCCCATGCCGGATGCGGCCATGAGTTATTCGGGGCGCGAACTGCTGCAACATGCCGACTTCGAGAACATGAGCAACGCCGAACTGGCGCAAGCCAAGCGGTTGATCGCGCGCCTGCGACTGCCGATCCCTGAAATCCGCACGCGGCGTTTTCGCCCCGACCAGGGCGGCGGCCGCGCCGACCCGCGAAACACCCTGCGCAGCGCGCTGCGACACGGCGGCGACCTCATCCAGATCAAGCGCCGCTCGCCGCGCTATCGACATCCGCCGCTGGTGGTGCTGTGCGACGTGTCGGGTTCGATGAGCCGCTACTCGCGCATGTTCCTGCACTTCCTGCACGCCATCACCAGCGACCGCGACCGCGTCACCAGCTTCGTGTTCGGCACACGCCTGACCAACATCACGCGCCACCTCAAGCATCGCGACATCGACGTCGCCATGAACGCGGTGATGGCGATGATCGCCGACTGGGCCGGCGGCACGCGCATCGGGCAATGCCTGGCGGAGTTCAACCTGCGCTGGTCGCGCCGCGTGCTGGCCCAGAACGCCACCGTGCTGCTCATTACCGACGGTCTCGACGGCGATCCGTATGGAAACAGCGGCGCCGCCCTCGGCCCGGAGATGGAACGCCTGCACAAGTCCTGCCGGCAGCTCATCTGGCTGAACCCGCTGCTGCGCTACGAGGGATTCGAGGCGCGACCGGCCGGCATTCGTGCCATGCTGCCGCACGTCGACGCCTTCCTGCCCGGACACAACATCAACAGCCTGGTGGACCTTGCCGCCACGCTGAATACACCGCCGCAGCGCACACGCCCGCGCGCGACGGTCCGCTGATCACTTCGAATCAACTGGAGAAAACCACATGGAAATGAAAGGCGAACAGATCATCCCGCTGCCGCAGCAGACGGTGTGGGAAGGCCTGAACGATCCGGCCGTGCTGAAAGACTGCATCATGGGATGCGAATCGCTCGACAAGGTGGCCGACAACGAATACAAGGTGGCGATGACCGCCGCCATCGGCCCGGTCAAGGCCAAGTTCACCGGCAAGCTGCTGCTGGCCGACGTGAACGCGCCCCACTCCTATTCACTGGCGTTCGAGGGTTCGGGCGGCGCAGCCGGATTCGGCAAGGGCACGGCGCAGGTGTCACTCTCGCCCGAAGGCGGCGGCACCAGGCTCAGTTACTCGGCCAAGGCCAGCGTCGGCGGCAAGCTGGCGCAGATCGGATCGCGCCTCATCGACGGCGTGGCGAAGAAAATGACCGACGACTTCTTTGCCAAGTTCAGCGCGCGCGTGGCGCCGCCTGCTGCGGCGGGTTCTTCGGCAGGCGCAGTGTCTTCTGCCCAAGCGGATGCCGAGGCCGGCAAGAGCACCGCGTTCAATCCCATCTGGGTGGTGTTCCTGACGCTGCTGCTGATGCTGATCGTGAACGCCATCGTGGTCGCGCCAAAGTAGTTGCCTCACGCCTCACGCCTCACGCCTCACGCCTCACGCCTCACGCCTCACGCCTCACGCCAACAAGAAAAATGCCCGAAGATGCCCGTCTGGCGGGCATCTTCGGGCATTGTCGATTGGGAGCGCGCCGGGACTAGGTATTCACTGAACAAGGGGGCAAGCCCCCTTGTATATCCCCGACTTCAGAGGGACGCTTTTCAAGGCATGCTGATTTTCTGCACTTGATCAGCGCTTCCCTAGGATTGGCCGAGCATGGTCTGCCGGCACTTCTTCGCGCCACACCAGCACGGGTAGCGCAGCTTGCGATCCTTGACGGATACCTTATCAGGACAGGTGAGGTTGTAGTCGTAGGTCATCTCGTCACCCACCTTGATGTCACGGCGCGCGCGAACCCACACGCGCTCGTCGTCATCCTCCTCCACTTCGCAATTCGCCTTGCAGGAATGGTTGAACCACTTGGCCGCCGAACCGCGGCGCTGCGCGTCGAGGCAATGCGAACCGTCGCCGATTTCGAACAGGAAGGTGTGATACGGCACCGGGTCGACCGGGTAGCGGCGCTCAGCCTCTTCCCAGCTAATTAGTTCGCCGGTGTATTCGATGAGCTTGCGGCCCTTCTTGATCGCTCGCGTGGCAAAAACGCCACGACCATGGATGCCGGATTTGCTGATCGTGAAGGGCAGCGAGGGCTTGGCGCGCTGGCTGACCGCCTTGGCGGTCTTGGCGGTCTTGGCTGCCTTGACTGGTTTGGCTGCCTTGACTGGTTTGGCTGTCTTGACTGGTTTGGCTGTCTTGACTGGTTTGGCTGACTTGACTGACTTGACTGACTTGGTCTTCGGTTGGGTGACGGATTTCTTCGCGGACTTGCCTGGTAGTTTGGTGACGGGCTTGGTAACCAACTTGGTTGTCGACTTCTTCTTCAGCTGGGATTGGGACTGCTTGGCACTGCTGGTTTTCTTTTTCATGACTTCCTGTAATTCATCGCCACGCGCTCATGGCAATGACCAGGCGAGCGCAGCAGTTAAAGACTTGGGTTCGGCGCATGTGGCTGCACACGACCCCTGACGCGCCGGGACACGATACGAACACGACCACATCATCGAAGCCGCCCCGAGGCGGGCGGGATCATACCCTGATTCAGGGCGGAGAGAAACCACATCGAACGATGTGATCGATTGGGGCCTGACCAATTGAACTATTGCGCGTCTGTGCGGCGCGTCCTGTGCGGCCTGTCCTGCGCAGCACAGGCCCCTTCGCCATCGATGGCGTCCTCAGTCAGCGCATGCGGCGATCGAGCATGAGCAGCACCACGCCGACCAGCAGCACGCCCACGCCGACCAGCGCGCCCTTGCCGGTGTAGGCCAGGCTCGAATACAGCATGTAGATGCAGATGCCGCAGAACAACAGCGGCGTCACCGGATAGAACGGCACCTTGAAGGGACGCACGGCATCGGGCTGCCACTGGCGGAAGATGAACAGCGTCATGCCGGTGAGGAAGAAGAACAGCCAGAATACCGGCGCGGTGTAGTCGACCATGGTCTCGAAGCCCTTGCGCGTCCAGGTGCCCAGCGCCACCAGCGCCAGCGCAATCGCGCATTGCACCAGCATGGCGTTCTTCGGCACGCCCTTGCCGCCGTTCCACACGCCGAGGAAGCTGAACAGCCTCCAGTCGCGGCCCAGCGCGTAACTGGTGCGCGCACCGGTGAGGATGGTGGCATTGGCCGAGGTGATGGCCGCCACCGCCACGATCACGCTCATCAACGCCGCACCGGTCGGTCCCCATGCGCGTTGCAGCAGGTCAGACGCCACCGCATCGGACTTGGCCATGCCGTCCAGGCCGAGGCCGGACAGGTAGGCGAGGCTGACCAGCAGATAGAGCGCCGTCACGATGCCCATGCCGAGCAGCAGCGAGCGCGAGATGTTGCGATGGCCGTCGCGGATCTCCGCCGACAGATAGGCAGCGTCGTTCCAGCCGCCGTAGGTGAGCAGCACGAACACCATGGCCAGGCCGAACATGCCCGCCTCGGGCAGCGTCGCGGGGGCAGGCGTCGAGGCCGCCGCGCCCGCTGCGGCAGCAACGGGTACGTCCGGCGTGGCAAAGAAGAATCCGGCCACGATGATGGCCACCAGGCCCGACACCTCCACGATGGTCAGCCAGTTCTGCGTGCGCTTGCCGGCGTTCACGCCGACGATGTTGATGGCCGTCAGCACGATCACCAGTCCCGCCGCGTAGATCGAGGCCGAGTGCTCGCCCAGCTTGAGCAACTGCGTGCTGTAGTCGGCGAACACGAAGGCGAAGATGGCAATGGAACCGCTGCAGATCACCGTCATGCGCGCCCAGGCGAACAGCCGCGCCACGTCGCCACCGAAGGCCCGCTCGAGAAAGTGATATTCGCCGCCGGCATCCGGATGCGAGGACGCCAGTTCCGCGTAACACAGTGCGCCCAGCATGGAGACAATGCCGCCCAGCACCCAGGCCGCCATCATCACTTCCGGGCTGCCCGTGAACTTGGCGACCAGGGACGGCGCCTTGAAGATGCCCGCGCCGACGATGATGCCCACGATCAACGCCACGGCATCCTTCAGATCGAATACCGGCTTGGGCGCCGCGTCGGCAAGGACGAATTCCGGCTGTTGCTCGGGTTTTTGTGCGCTCATAGGATGTGCCGCTCCTGGCTGATTGACTGGCTGTGATCGCGAACCCGACCGGCCCCCTGACCGGAACAGCGGGCCAGTGAAGGCGATCGGGGACGCCTTTTGTTGTTCAGGAAGCGCTGATCAAGTCCTGTCAATGAAAACGTCCGAACCAGCTTCCCTCTGAAGTCGGGGATATACAAGGGGGCTTGCCCCCTCGTTCAGTGAATCCTTTACTTTGTTCTTGTCACTTTTGGTCGATTCAAAAAAACGGCCCTTGGCTCAGCGGCCCTTCATTGCATCGATTTTTCCCGGCCACCGATCAGGAACTTCCTGAACCGGTCACGCATCGTATTACGGCGGCCCCGATGGTTCAAGCCGCATCAGTGGTTCGATCGCAGCAGCGCCTGGCCTGCGCTGCAGAACCGCAGGCAAACAGGCCAAGGAGCGGGCGCAGGCGCACGCTGCGCATCCGAATGAGATCGGGGCATACACGGGAATGGCGGGGGAAAAAGAAACTGGAGCACTCGCACCTGCAAGGTGTGCAGGCCTCGGGGCTAGGAGGAGGGTTGCCCGCGAGTGTCCAGATGAGAGAAACCTGTATTGCTGCTACCGCTTGCTGCCAGTCAAACCGCTGCCGACCGATTGCGTACTGCCTTGCGCACAGGCACCCTGCGGTGCCCTCGCTCAATCCTTGCGCTTGCCGATCTTCAGTCGATCGGCCGCGATCAGTGCCGCCACCACCACAATCAGACCTAACCCGGACCAGGTCCAGTCCATGTCCAATGCCATGGCGTTCAGTCCCAAACCTTCCGGCACGCCGCCGAATTCCGGAAATTCCGTATCCGCCTTGGCCGACGCAGGCGCCAGAAACGCTGCGGTTGAAGCTGTTGCCACGGCAACCAGTTTTCCTGCGGGGTACGACATCCACTTGTGAGCAAGCCACTTCATTGCTGCTCTCCTGTATTCATGGTGTTGTTTACGCCCCCTCCTTTTGTGCATTGCAATATACCGTTTTCATAATCCATGATAAATAGCCTAAAATTGAAATTACTTTTCCATAATTACTAATAATGAGGCGACCATGGACAGACTTCTCGCCATGCAGGTCTTTTCCAAGGTGGTGGAGGCAGGCAGCTTCACCGGCGCCGCGCGGCGACTGGACATGCCCAACGCCACGGTGACGACCCTGTTGCAGAACCTCGAGAGCCACCTCGGCGTGCGCCTCATCAACCGCACCACGCGCCGCATGCACCTCACCGACGACGGCGCCGCCTATTACGAGCGCTGCCAGCGCATCCTGGCCGAAATCGAGGAGACCGAAAACGCCCTCGCGCGCACCCGCACCAAGCCACAGGGCCGCCTGCGCGTCGACCTGCCCACCGCATTCGGGCGCATGTACTTCGTGCGCGCCCTGCCGACCTTCCTCGATCGCTATCCCGACATCAAGGTCATGATGACCATGACCGACCGGCGCGTGGACTTCATCGAGGATGGCATCGATGCGGCCGTGCGCGGCGGTCCGCTGGAAGACTCCACCCTGATCGCCAAACGCATCCATGAGGCCAACTACGTCGCCTGCGCATCGCCGGAATTCATCCGCCAGCACGGCGAACCGAAGTCGCCGCGTGATCTGAAGCGCTTTCGCTGCCTGGGCTTCTATTCGCCGCTCACCGAGACGGTCAATCCATGGAACTTCGAGCGCGTGGTGGATGGCGAACCGGAAAAATTCGTGCACGAGGTGGACGGTCGCATCAACATCAACAGCGCCGACGCGCTGATCGAGGCCGCCGTCAGCGGCGCAGGCATCGTCTATCTGCTGGACGTCTCGGTCAGCCGCGCCATCGCCGGCGGCCAGCTGAAGCCGCTCCTCACCGACTGGCAGACTTCCGCGACGACGATGTCGGTGGTGTACCCGCAGACCAAGCATCTGTCGGCCAAGGTGCGGGTCTTCGTCGACTTCGTTGCCAGCATGTTTCCATTGCCGCGCATCGGCGAGATCACCGTGCCCGGCGGCGCATCGGTCACCGACAAAGCCGCCAGGGGCAAGACGGCACGCAAGGCCGCTCATGCCTGACAGGTCTTCATCACTCGATGCCGTCATCATCGGCGCCGGCCACAACGGACTGGTGTGCGCCTGCTATCTGGCGCGGGCCGGCCTCAAGGTGCGCGTGGTTGAGCGGCGCGCGGTCATCGGCGGCGCCGCGGTCACGCAGGAATTCGCGCCGGGATTCCGCAACTCGGTGGCGGCCTACACCGTCAGCCTGCTGCAACCGAAGATCATTCGCGACCTGCGCCTGCATGATCACGGCCTGCGCGTCGTCGAGCGCCCATTCGCCAACTTCCTGCCGTTGCCGGACGGCGATTCGTTCCAGGTCGGTCCCGACCTGGCCTCGACGCAGCGCGAGCTGGCGCGTTTCTCGACGCGCGATGCAGCGCGCTTGCCGGATTACTACGCCATGGTGGAAGGCGTCGCCGCGGTATTGCGCGACCTGGTGTTGAAGACGCCGCCCAACGTGGGCGGCGGCCTGCGCGACCTGGGACGCGCGCTGTCGCTGGGATTCGACCTGAAGCATCTCGACATGCCGTCACGGCGCGACCTGCTGCAGTTCTTCACGCGCAGCGCCGGCGAGATTCTCGACGACTGGTTCGAGAGCGCGGCCGTGAAGGGCGCGTTCGGTTTCGATGCGGTGGTGGGCAACTTCGCCAGCCCCTATGCAGCGGGCTCGGGATACGTGCTCCTGCATCATGCCTTCGGCGAAGTGAACGGCCGACGCGGCAGCTGGGGGCACGCCATCGGCGGCATGGGCGCGATCACGACCGCCCTCGCTCTGGAGGCGCGCAGCCACGGCGTGGAAATCGTCACCAACGCCGCCGTCAGCAAGGTGCTGTCGAAGAACGGCCGCGCCAGCGGCATCGTGCTCGCAGACGGCAGCGAGGTCGCGGCGCGCGCCGTGATCGGCAACCTCAATCCGAAACTGCTTTATCTGGATCTGGTCGACGCCCAAGACCTCGAACCGGATTTCGTCGCCCGCATGCAGGGCTGGCGCTGCGCCTCCGGCGCGTTCCGCATGAACGTGGCCCTGGCCGAACTGCCGGACTTCACGTCACGACCGGGCACGACGGCGCAGCCGCACCACTCATCCGGCATCATCATCGGGCCGTCACTGGCGTATCTGGATCGCGCCTGGAGCGACGCGCGCGCCCACGGCATGTCGCGCGAACCGGTGATCGAGATCCTCATCCCCAGCACCATCGACGATTCGCTGGCGCCGCCCGGACAACACGTCGCCAGCCTGTTCTGCCAGCAGTTCGATCCGGTGCTGCCCCATGGCCAGACCTGGGATGACCGGCGCGACGAAGCGGCGAACCTGATCATCGACACCGTGACTCGCCATGCGCCGAATTTCAAGCGCAGCCTGCTGGCAACGCAGATCCTGTCGCCGCTCGACCTGGAGCGCGAGTTCGGCCTGGTCGGGGGCGACATCTTCCACGGCCGCCTGTCGCTGGACCAGTTGTTCTCGGCGCGACCGGTGCTGGGCCACGCCGATTACCGCAGCCCGCTCAAGGGCCTGTACCTGTGCGGCTCGGGCGCCCATCCCGGCGGCGGCGTGACCGGTGCGCCGGGACACAACGCCGCGCGCGAGATTCTGCGCGACTTGGGACGTGCGCTGCGCTGAATGCCTGGCGGCACCGGCACGAATGAAGGAAATGCGCGAAGATGTCCGTCTGGCGCGGATCTTCACACTTGCAGCTCCTGATCCCTGCGCTCCGCTGGATGACCATTGCGGCGAATCCATTGCACGGCTGAATGATGACTGAACCCACCCTGATACAACTCATCGGCGCGACGCTGTTCGCGTTGGCGGTGATCCATACCTTCTCGACCAAGTTCTTCGAACATCTGGCGCACACGCACCCGCGCCACGCCGGCATCTGGCACCTGCTGGGCGAAGTGGAAGTGGTGTTCGGCTTCTGGGCCATGGTGCTGATCCTGTTCATGTTCGCCATGCAGGGCGAGCAAGAGGCCACCCACTACCTGAACACGCGCAACTACACCGAACCGTTGTTCGTGTTCGCCATCATGGTGATCGCCGCCACGCGCCCGATCATGCAACTGGTGGCAACCATCGTGCGCCTCACGGCACGCACCCTCCCGCTGCCGCGCGGCATGGCCATGTATTTCGTGGTGATGGCGCTGGTACCACTGATGGGTTCCTTTATCACTGAACCGGCTGCCATGACGCTGGCTGCCTTGATGCTGCGCGACACGCTGTTTGCGCGCGACATCTCGACACGGTTCAAGTACGTCACCATTGGCGTGCTGTTCGTGAACGTATCCATCGGCGGCACGCTGACGCCGTTTGCCGCGCCTCCGATCCTGATGGTCGCGGCCAAATGGAACTGGGACCTGTGGTTCATGCTGTCGCACTTCGGCTGGAAATCCGCGTTGGCGGTGTCCGTCAACGCCGCGGCGGCCATGCTGCTGTTCCGGCGCGAACTCGGGCACATGGGCGTACCGCAGAAAAACGATGTGGTCGCCGCCCATGTGCCGCTGCCGCTGGTGATCGTTCACGTGGCATTCCTGTGCGGCATCGTGGTGTTCGCGCACCACACCGCCGTGTTTGTCGGGCTGTTCCTGTTCTTCCTGGGGGTATCCACGGCCTACCAGCGCCACCAGAATCCGCTGATCCTGCGCGAAGCGCTGATGGTGGCGTTCTTCCTGGCAGGACTGGTGGTGCTGGGCGGCCTGCAGCAATGGTGGCTGCAACCCGTGCTGATGAAAATGGATGCCAACACCGTTTACACCGGCGCGACACTGCTCACGGCCATTACCGACAACGCCGCCCTCACCTATCTCGGCTCGCTGGTGGACGGATTGAGCGACGATTTCAAGATCGCGCTGGTGGAAGGCGCCGTGACCGGTGGCGGTTTGACCGTCATTGCCAATGCGCCCAATCCGGCCGGCGCTTCCATCCTGCGCGGCAAGTTCGACGAGCAGACCATCAACCCGCTGGGACTGCTGCTGGCGGCCATTCCACCCACGCTGGTGGCGGTGATCGCATTTCGCCTTCTGTAGCGGCATACGGTCGCGCAAGGCGCGACGCACCGACCGATCAATCCATTCCGGATGCAGTGGCAATTCCCGTGAGGATCCGCTCCAGATGGACTTCTACAAGGCATTGTCATGCCGCAACGCGAGCGCAACGAGCCGCTCGCGGCGCAAATACCCTGACCTCGCGTCGCGCCAACAGACCATCACACGGGCCCTGGCAAATGGTCTTTGCCAAGCCGCCCCTTCTGGGTGAAAATCCCCCCGACGACAGGCGCGATAGAGTGGGTCGTTTGCGGCCATTGCGGCG
>CANIIN010000032.1 GCA_947467405.1 Betaproteobacteria bacterium
CAATCGAGTTTCTGCACCGCGTCGCGGATCATCCCTAACTAATGCGAAAAGAGCCATATACAAGGGGGCTTGCCCCCTTGTTCGGTGAATCCGTGATCATTCTAGCAGTGCAGCGGCGCCGCCCCGGTTCAGGGCGTCGGGTCGTCCTTCAACGCGGCCAGGCGGTCGGCGCCGGAGCGCGCGGCGATGGTGCCCAGGCGCGCTTTCAGCGACACCGGTTCGCCGCCGAGCACGGCGCTATAGAACACCGTATTGGCCATGACCTTCTTGACGTAATCGCGTGTTTCGTTGAACGGGATCGATTCGACGTAAACGGCGCCTTCCAGCGGACGCGTATCGCGCCACTTGCGCGCGCGGCCGGGACCGGCGTTGTAGGCGGCCGCAGCCAGCACCGGAAAGCCGTCCAGATCGTCCAGCACCTGGCGCAGATAGGCGGTGCCCAGCTGCGCGTTCACGGCCGGCTCATGCACGCGCGCCCATGAATAATCCTTGAGGCCGAGCTTGTGCGCCACCCACTTGGCCGTGGCGGGCATCAGCTGCATGAGGCCTGAGGCGCCCACGCCGGACTTGGCGCCGGAAATGAAGCGGCTTTCCTGACGCACCAGCCCCAGCACCAGCGGCTCCTCCAGTGCGCGCGCCTTGGCGGCGCCCGCGAGGATGTCGCGATACGGCGCGAGATAGCGCAGGTTGAAGTCATGCGATGCGATAGTGCGGTCGGCGGTGTTGATGGCGCGGTCCCACAGTTCGTTGCGACGCGCCAGCTCGGCGGCGGCCAGCAGCGAACGGTCGTCCATGCCGCGGATCGACCATGCCCATTCACGCGTGCCCTCGGTGCGCATGTCCAGTCGGTACAGGGCCAGCGCGCGACGCAATCCGGGGTTGGCGGCCGCAGCGGCCATCTCGTCGGCGCTCGCACCGGCGGCCGGCGGAGGCAACTGCATGGGCAGGCCGAGCTCTTCGGCGGCAAGGCGGCCGTAGTAGGAATAATCGCCGGCGATGCGCGCAAACTGCGCGCGCGCCAGCTGCTGCGCATTGGGCGGCGCGTTCAGGGAGACCGGCGGTTGCGGCGTCTGCACCGGACCGGCCGAGGCGCGCAGGGCACGGCCCATCCAGTAGATCCACGCCGGATCGTTGCGCGCCTGGGTCGACATGCGCTCGATGGCGGCGCGCACTTCGCTCCAGCTGTCCTGGCGCATGGCGATGCGCGCCCGCCAGGCTTGTTGCTCATCGTTCAATGCAAGACCCATCGCGGCATCGGCCGCCTCGGCCTGCGCAAACCACGCGACGGCTTCCGGCATCAGCTTGCGCGCGGCGGTGGTGGCCACCTGCGTGAGCAGCCAGGCGTTGTCTTCGGCGGGGAACTGCGCACGAACCTTGGCCTGCCAGTAGCTCATGGCCAGTAGCGGATCGTTGCGCGCCACGCGCGTCACCGCGATCAGGTACAACTCGCGCTGCGTGCGCGTGGCCAGTGCAGCGGCGATTTCCAGCGCACGCACCGGCGAGTTGAGCGCGGCGTCGAACTGCCGCATGTCGGGCATCTCGCCGCGCGGCAGATGATCGAGCGCGCGACGCGCGGCCCCGAGCAGATTGGCGTCGGCCAGCAGACGTACGCGCATCCAGACCTGTGTTGCGCCCCACTTGCCCGATTGCAGCAGCGCATTGGCGAGCGGCACGCAGCCTTCCGGCAATTCCTTGGGCGCGTTCCAGTAGGTGCGCACTTCCGCCAGCACGGACTCGTCGCGCACATTGTTGTCGCGTCCGGCGGCCTGATTGGAGGACTCGGCCAGTCGCCAGCGCGACTGCAGCGCGTAGCAGGCGATGTCGGGATCGTCACCGACCACCAGCGGCGCCTGCTCATTGAAATGCGTCCAGTCGCCCTTTTTGCCCAGCACCTTCAGCCAGTCGCGACGCAACTGTTCGGCGAGCAAACTGCCGGCGTTGCGCGTGAGGTACCACTGCACGTTTTCGGCAGCGCGGTCTTCCAGACGCAGGCGCAATTGCCAGTAGCCGACCCAGGGTTCGAGCACATGACCGCCCGTGGCCTGCGCGGCGCGGGCGAGTTTCTTTTCATCATTGGCGCGGAAGGCGTCGCGCGCGGTGAGGAAGGCCTGATCGGCATCCGGTAGCCGGGCTGCATGGGCCGGGGCGGCACCCAGCATTGCGAGAGAAAGCGTCGCGGTGCAGACTGCCGGCAGTACGCGGTGCGTAGCACGCCGAAGCAGCGGCGATAGCCGTGCGTGAAAAGCGGATGCTATAGTGAAGCTCATCTTCATAGTTCGCTTTAAGAATAGCACAACAACATGTTATTTTGATTGAGATTTCAGGGAAAATGTCCACCCCGCAAGGTGATTCGCAGGCAGCATGGCGCAAGGCCCGCAGGAAGGCCCTTATTGATCAACGCATGGCCGTCGATAAGGAAACTCTGGCTGGCTGGAATGCCGCCATGGATGGCCACATCGAGCGTGGTTTTCCGGGGTTGTTCAAGCGTCGGCAACGGCACACCCGTTCGCCTGATGCTGCGCAGACCGGGGCACCCGCTCCTGTGGCAGAACCCGCCGTGGTCGCCATCTGCTGGCCGCATCGCAACGAGTATGACGCCCGGGAAATAGCCCGTAAACTTCGTGATCATGACGTCATCGTGTCACTTCCTGCCGTTATATCACCGCTATCTGCCCTTATATTCCGGGAATGGCACGCTACGGCCGAGATGACGCAGGATCGGGTCGGATTTCCCTACCCGGCCGCGGGCCAGGCCGTGCGGCCCACGGTGATTTTCCTGCCCGTGGTGGGGTTTGATCTGCACGGTTACCGGCTCGGCTATGGCGGCGGTTATTTCGATCGCACCATTGCAGAGTTGTCGACCTCGGGAAAGAAACCCGTGGTGATCGGCGTGGGATACGAACTGGCGAAGATGGACACCATCCACCCGGCAGCGCATGACATGCCGATGGATTTTGTGGTGACCGAAGCCGGCATCTATCGCCGCCAACCCGGCACAGACCAGGATGCCGCGCTGGAATTCATCGGCGCACCACCGGCAGGCGAACCATCCACGCTCAGTTCGCCGGTCTGCTACGCCAACGAAATCGACCCGGACTACTTCGGCGGGAAGCCCTGAGCCCGAACGGGTCGCAGCGCTTCACTCGCTGCAGCTGCCGGCCAAGACAGCCGGAAACGCTCAACCAAGGAACAGCTTGTAGGCCGGGTTCTCGGTTTCGTCTTCCCAGGGATAGCCGAGCGTCTTGAGGAATTTGCGGAATGCCGGCATTTCCTTCTTCGGCACCTGCATGCCGACCATGACACGGCCGTTGTCGCCGCCGTGGTTGCGGTAATGGAACAGGCTGATGTTCCAGCTCGAACCCATGGCGTCGAGGAACTTCATCAGCGCGCCGGGCCGCTCCGGAAATTCGAAGCGGTAGACGAGTTCTCCGCGCGCCAGGGGCGCGTGGCCGCCGACCAGATGGCGCACATGCAGCTTGGCGGTCTCGTTGTCGGACAGGTCGATGGTGTGAAAGCCCTTTGCCTCCAGCTGATTCACCAGATCCCTGGTCTCGTCGAGATTGTTGACCTGCACGCCGGCGAAGACGTGCGCGTCGGCGGTGTCGGCCATGCGGTAGTTGAATTCGGTGATGCTGCGCGCGCCGATGCAGTCGCAGAACTGGCGGAAGCTGCCGGGCCGCTCGGGAATGGTCACCGCGAGGATGGCCTCGCGGTGCTCGCCGACTTCGGCGCGCTCGGCGACAAAGCGCAGGCGGTCGAAATTGGTGTTGGCCCCGCAGGCGATGGCGACGAGGTTCTGGCCGTGCACGCCCTCGGCCTCGACATAGGCCTTGGCGCCGGCGATGGCCAGCGCACCGGCCGGCTCGAGAATGGAGCGCGTGTCCTCGAACACGTCCTTCATGGCGGCACAGATGGAATCGGTGTCGACGAGGATGATTTCATCCACCAGTTCGCGACAGATGCGGAACGTCTCGACGCCGACCTGCTTCACGGCGACGCCATCGGCAAACAGGCCCACCTGATCCAGCGTCACGCGACGACCCAACTGCAGCGACTGGCACATGGCATCGGAATCCATCGGCTGCACGCCGATGATGCGGATTTCGGGACGCAGGCGCTTCACGTACGACGCGATGCCCGAAATCAGGCCGCCGCCGCCAATGGCCACGAAGATGGCGTGGATGGGCTCGCTGGTCTGGCGCAGGATCTCCATGCCGATGGTGCCCTGCCCGGCGATCACGTCCGGATCGTCGTAGGGATGAACATAGGTCAGGCCGCGGCGCTTCTCGATGCGATGCGCTTCGACCGACGCATCGGAATAGGAATCGCCGACCAGCACCACTTCGGCGCCGCGCGCCGCGACCGCATCGACCTTGATTCTCGGTGTGGTGGTCGGCATGACGATGACCGCGCGGCAGCCGAGCTTCTGCGCCGCCAGCGCCACGCCCTGCGCATGATTGCCGGCCGAAGCGCAGATGACGCCGCGCTTCAATTGCTTCGGCGTGAGGTGCACCATCTTGTTGTAGGCGCCGCGCAGCTTGAACGAGAACACCGGCTGCATGTCCTCGCGCTTGAGCAGCAGGGTATTGCCCAGGCGCGCCGACAGGTTGGGCGCAATCTCGAGCGGCGTCTCGATGGCCACATCGTAGACACGCGCCTTGAGTATGCGTTCGAGGTAATCGATCTTCATGCTGCGTTCTCGCTGCGAAATGGGATGGAATCAGTGGGACGGAAAGAGCACGCTACTCTACACGAATCACCTTTCCCGAGAGAGCGGCAGCCGGAGTGCGCCGACCCTTGCCGACGCATCGGACTGCAGCATCAGCACCGCTGCGCAATCCGCACTATCCTCGGCGCATGGATTTCATGCTCTCGCCGGACGGCAGTCTCGTTTCCCTGTGCCTTGCCGCGTTTCTCGCCGCCACGCTGCTGCCGCTGTCATCGGAAGCCGCGTTGTTCGCGGTGCTGAAACTGCATCCGGATCTGCACTGGATGGCCATCGTGGTCGCGACGCTGGCGAACACGGCCGGCGGCATGACCAACTATGTCATCGGCCGCTACCTGCAGCACAAGAAACCGCTGCGGCAGCTCGAACGCGTGGCGCGCTGGGGAGCCCCGGCGACGGCGTTCGGCTGGCTGCCGATGGTGGGTGAAGGACTATGCCTGGCAGCAGGCTGGCTGAAGCTGAACTGGATGCCGGTCGTGCTGTGGCAGGTGATCGGACGCGGCCTGCGCTACTGGGTGATCGCGCAAGGCAGCACGCTGTAAGGCACAGCCGACCTCGCCCCCGACGAATGACGCTCAGGCGCGTGCCTTGGCCTTGGGCTTGGCCACAACCACGGGACTCTTGTCGTCGAGGAACTCGTCGATGGCGTGAATGTGGCGCGTCATGCGGCGACGCGCAGTCTCCGCGTCGCCCGCCATGATGGATTCGGCAATGCGGGTATGGATGTCATTCACGCGCCCGGCGATTTCCTTGCGCGCCAGCGCGGGCACGGTACGGGCTTCGGTCAGCGCCGTCAGGCAGCGCACGAACAGCACCATGACCGGATTGCGTGACATCTCCGCCACGTGCAGGTGAAAATCCTTGGTGTGGCGATAGGAACCTTCGACGAGCTCGTTTTCTTCCGCCAGCAGCACGCGCATTTCGTCGATTTCGATGGGGGTGGCATTGGCTGCGGCCAGCGCGGCAGCCTGGCCTTCGACGATGCCGCGCATCTCCAGCAACTGCCGCGCATCGACGCCGGCGTGCGAGAGGTACAGCGCCATGGCACGCGATACCACGTCGGCGTCGGGCGTCATCACCACCAGTCCGCCGCGCGGGCCGGGGCGCATGCGCGCCACCATGTGGTGCTCGAGCAGCCTGACCGCCTCGCGCAGGGTGGCGCGACTGACCTTGTACTTGTCGAGAAGTTCGCGCTCGGAGCCGAGCACCTGACCCGACGGCCAGCCAAGTTGCACGATATGCGCCTCGATGCGCGCGGCGACATCTTCGGCGCGCTTGCCGGAGGCGCGTACCGCACGATGCTGGCGAATGGCGTGAAGACTCACCTTGCTGACTCCCCCGGATCCTGATTGCGTACCGTCGCGCCTGTTGCCCACAATTGACCGCGACGACGGCCGAATGCTGCAAAAATTTGGTACGACCATTCTACTCCGCCCGCCGGGCCACGCGAGGGCAAGCCACAGTGGTAATCTCGGGGCTGCGGGGCATGCCGGCAGACATGAGCAGGGAGAGCGCGGGGTTGAACACCCGCCAGACATGGCCGCACGCAATATTCGAAACAACAAGGTTCGAAACAACAAGGTTCGAAGCAACAAGGGAGACTTTCGATGGCAGGAGCAAAGGCCGGCGCGAAAAAACCGCGCAAGGCAGCTCGCCCGGTGTGGGAGCGCGGCTATTACTCGCACAGCTACTGGCGCGGCAAGCACAAGATGGGCACCGTCAAGCTCGGACCGAAGGGCGAGTGGGACGGCATCTATCGCTGGGAGGCGGGGCACCATTTTGGCGAATGCACCACCTTGACGGCCGCCAAGCGCGCCGTGGAGCAGGCTGTCGATTTCGGCTCCAGCCAGCTCGGGCTGTTCGACGCCTGAGCCAGTCAATGCCTGCAGACGCCCATCTGGCGCGGCTCTCCGGGCATCCACCCTGCGCACAGCGGCTGTCCTGAATGACCTACGCCGCCTGCCCAAAGTGCGCACACGCGCCGTTGCCGGCAGACCAGTCGCTTCCTGCGGCCTGCCCGGGCTGCGGCCTCATCCTCGCCAAATTCAGCGCTGTCACGAACGCTGCCGCCGCACCGCGCCGTACTGCCTATCCTGCAGAACAGGAGGCGACGCCTGAAGAAACAGTCCACAGCGGAAGCGATGCATTCAACGGGACCCGGGACGGCGCAACGGGATTCCTGTCGCGCTGGTTGTTCCATGTGCCGACAGAAGTGTCGGACATCAACTGGTATGGCCGCATCGTGGCATTGCTGGTGTTCTGTTTCTGGACCTACTTCATCTGGCGCGACATGGATATCCCGGCCGGCGAGGCCGGCAGTTATTTCCTGCATGTCGTGCTCACGCCGTTCCACGAGGCAGGCCACTACGCCATCTTCCGCTGGTTCGGGCGCTTCATCATGATCCTGGGCGGCACGCTTGGTCAGCACCTCATGCCCATCGTGCTGGGCGGCGCGCTGCTCATCAAGCGCCGCGATCCGTTCGGTGCCGCGATCTTCTTCTGGCTGCTGGGTTTCTCGGTGTCGGACATGGGCGTGTACATGTACGACGCCTTCGACCCGAAGCTCATGTTGCTGGACGGCAGGACCGGCGCGGACAGCGACGGCCATGACTGGCAGAACATCTTCGGCGACCTGGGGTTGCTGCGCCACGCGCGCGGCATCGGCGTGTTCTGGGGTGTGGCCGGACGCGTGATGATGTTCGTCGGCCTGGCCTGGGCGGCGTGGATGATCTGGCTGCAAAAGGCCCATCTGAGCAAGTCGCCGTTCGCGGAATCCGATCCGCATTGATACAGCGGCCTTGACTGCAGGATCACGCCACCACGTCACACTGGCGCCAAGCTGGTTGGCGAATGTCAGGCCGGCGCGATGCCCAGGCTTTGCAACAACGGTCTGGTTTGGCTCACAAAGCGCGCATGCCGTGCACGCAATTCCTCGAGGATCTCGCTCTGCGCAGCGAGCACCCGACCGTCACGCATGATTTGCACGCCTTGTGCCGCCAGCGCCGAGACTGCGAAGACTGCAGCATCCGCTTCCCGATCCTGCTCTGCCAGCAGAAACAACTGGTCGTGACGCGCGACTTCGACGCCACTGCCCGTGACCGGCGAGGCGAGATGGCGGATTTCCCCGGACCAGCGCGCCCGTTCAAGAATGGCGCGATTGAGCTGGCGGGTCGTCACGACCCGCACCGCATCGCCATCGGCCGGCATGCACGGATCGACATAGCCGGCGCCGATCAACAGCAGCAACGCTTCGCGCAACGCCGCATCGTCGAGCGCCGCCATGCGTGCGTCAGTCACGCGCAAGTCAGTGACGGTGGCAGGACCGTTTGCCAGCGCAGCGAGCAATACGCCATGCGCCTCGGCCTTGAACGCCAGCCGACCCGCCGCGCCATCCACACCATCCGGCACTTCGTTGCGCGGCACCACCAGCGCCAGGCGCAACGCACCCCACTGCAGACTGGCCCCGGCCGGCGGCAGTTCGCGCGCGCCCTTCACGTACACGTCGCGGCGCAGGCGGCGCTGCACCATGAAGTCGCGCAGCATTTCGCGTTGCGTCGTGCTGGTGGCATCGCGCAGCAGATCGGCCTGGTCGGGCGTGAGGTCGAGCGCATCGACGTGATCGCACAGGTCGGCCGAGGCGGCGAACTCCAGCTTGATGGTCGCCATGGCGCGCGCCACGTCGGCATGAAACAGCGGCGTCCAGTCGCGGTTGCAGAACTCATGCACGATGTACGCGTCGCTGCGCCGCGCCACGTCATCCAGCAGCGGGCCGGCCTGCGGGTTGGCCCGGAAGTAATGCGCGTCCGCGTTGCGCAAGGCGCCCGCCACCTGCAGCGCGTCGGCTACGCGGCCGTCGATCGGGCCACTGCCCGCGTCCACAAGTTCGTGAATGAGGCGGCCGAGCGGCTGCATCTGCGCCCAACCCGGCAGCGCGTTGTAACTGAGGTAAGCCACCCCGCCCGGACGCAGATGCCGCGCCAGAAAGCGTTCGATGGCGGCACGATTTTCCGGACTGACCCAGGTGTACACGCCATGCAGGACCACGAAATCGAAGGTCGGCAGCTCCTGCGCGGCAAAAGCCTCGAAACCGGCCTCGAAGAAGTGCACGTTGTCGAGGCCGGCAGCGGCCGCCAATTGGCGCGCATCGGCGATGTGCGCCGGGTTGAAGTCGGCCGCCCAGAATTCCGCATCCGGGTTGGCCGCGGCAAGGATGTTGCAGTCCAGGCCCCGGCCGCAGCCGAGTTCGCACAAGCGATAGCACTGCGGCTCGGCACCATGCATCACGCCACGCGCCAACAGCGCAGTGGCCAGCAGCGGCGGGGCGAGTTCGCGATGGAATCCGTATGTATAGGGCAACGCCGTGGCGTATCCCTGCGACCAGTCGTTCGTGCTCATCTATGGATAGTCAGGCTTTTGACGTTTGGCCAGGATCATAAAGGCCGGGAAGGGCACCGGATGTTCTCACGAATGCCCTTTTCACCGCCTCGATGGACCAATCCGGGCGGGCCAATCGGCCAGCCGGCTTGTTCGCAGGCCTGATTATTCGAAAATCCCGAACCTTCGAGCCAAAAATTGCGACTTGCACGAAGCTCCACGACTGCCCTAGACTGGCGCCCGCAGTCATTGCAAGTCTTTTTACTGAAGGAGTCGCATATGAACTCAATCGACAATTCACCCGTCACGACCGACGTGACCCGGGACTACGCCGCCGCCTCGGCGCTGGCGACGAACAAGGTCATCCGCAACACCTACATGCTGCTAGCCATGACGCTGGCGCTGGCCGCCGTGACGGCCGGGATTTCCATGGCGCTGCGGCTGCCGCACCCTGGCCTGATCATCACCCTGGTCGGTTATTTCGGCCTGCTTTACGCCACCACCAAGACCCGCAACAGCGGCTGGGGTCTGGTGTCGGTCTTCGCACTGACCGCGTTCATGGGCTACACGCTTGGTCCCATTGTCAGCCACTACCTGTCATTGCCCAACGGCACCCAGACGGTGATGATGGCCATGGGCGGCACGGCAGCCATCTTCCTCGGCCTGTCGGGCTATGCGCTGACCACGCGCAAGGACTTCAGCTACATGGGCGGCTTCATCACCGTCGGCGTGCTGGTGGCGTTCCTGGCCAGCCTGGGCGCGGTGTTCTTCCAGATCCCAGCGCTGTCGCTGACGGTATCCGCGGCCGTCGTGCTGCTGATGTCCGGCATGATCCTGTGGGAAACCAGCAACATCATCCACGGCGGCGAGACCAACTACATCATGGCCACGGTGAGCCTGTTCGTTTCCATCATCAACCTGTTCACCAGCCTGCTGCAATTGCTGGGCTTCTGGAACAGCAACGACTGACGAGCCCGCCTGCCGCGCCCTGCATCGGGGCGCGATGCAAATGAAAAGGCCGCTGCCGGAAACGGGAGCGGCCTTTGTGTTTTGGGGCCCCGCCATCAGGCTCGCTCGCGTGTCCAGTTCACGATATGCGAACCGCCAAGGAAGGTATCGCTGACGCGCGTGGCTTCATCCGGCACCAGGGTTGAAGCCGGTATCTGCACCATGCCGGTCTGCGGGCCGTAGCTGACGATGAATCGTGAGCCGTCGGTTGTCAGGGCAATGCCGCGCGGCCGCGGCAGTTCCAGCACTTTCACCAGACGCGGGCGCTGCAGCGTCCAGAAGGTCACCATGTTGCCGTCCGGATGGGTCACGCCGAACACCCCGCTGGCGCGATGGATGGCCACCGACAAGGCCTCGCCCTGCATGCGCGACACTACCTCGGCGGGCTGAGCCATCGTTTTCAGCGCAGCATCGGGCGCATGCACGCTGATCGCACCGAGCTGGTCGTTGGGCAAGCCGCGCCGCGGCGCGGAGACGACCACGGCCGAGCGGCCCTCCACTGCGACATGTCCGGTATTGAATCGCTCGTCGGCCAGTTCCAACCGGCGCAGCAGTTTACGCGTACGCACGTCGATGTAGGCCAGCGACGGACGATGCCCGCTGTCCGCGGTGCCGCCGCCATTGGTGACCACCATGACACGCCCGGCGTCGATGAGCCGGCATTCGTGCGGATTGTCGCCATAACTCGGGAACTCGCCGCGGTATTCCAGGGAAGTGCTGTCGCGCACCGCGATCACCCCGCCCTGATCCGACCAGCGCGTTTCGGTGCTGAACAGCAACTTGCCATCTGCGGATACCGCTCCATGACCATAAAAGGCATGGCCTTCATGCAGCGGAATCGGTCGCACCACCTGCAACGAACCCAGATCGATTTCGCAGGCGCCGGGCCCGATCTTCTCGAAAACGAACAGGCGATTTCGCTCACGCGGATGGATGGCAATGCCATGCGGCAGGAAAGGCGTGTCGGTGCGCCGCACTGCGCCGGACGCCAGATCCACCGCGGCAAAGACCCACTTGCGCGCGGCGGTGGCCGGATCAACGAACCCTCCGCCGCCAAGGATCACTTCCGCCGGGGCTTGTGCAAGGGAGCTGCGTGCCGACAGCGCAAACAGGCTGCCCGCGGCGCCGGCCGCCATCAGGAATTGACGCCGGCCGAGTCGTTTCACACCGCCTCGAGTTTGGCGTATTCCAGCGCCAGCCACTTCATGCCCTGGCGGCCGAAATTGATCTGCAGACGCGCATCGGCGCCGGAACCTTCGGCGCTGACGATGACGCCCTGGCCGAACTTGGCGTGACTCACGGCCTGACCAATGCGAAAACCGTGCGATGCCGCCGGTTCGGCAACGCGCGAAGCGCGCGCCACCGGCGTGGAGGCGGCCGGCCACGACGAGTCGGACCAGGCCGGCTGCGCCACATGCCCGCGAACGCGCGGCGTGAGCCACTTCAACAGGCCGGCAGGCACTTCATCGATGAAGCGCGACGCCACGTTGTAGCGGGTCTGGCCATGCAGCATGCGGGTCTGCGCAAACGACAGATAGAGCCGTGTGCGCGCCCGCGTGATGGCCACATACATGAGACGACGCTCTTCCTCGAGGCCGTCCTCTTCGTTGACGCTCTGCTCGTGCGGAAACAATCCCTCTTCGAGGCCGGTGACGAACACGGCGTG
>CANIIN010000033.1 GCA_947467405.1 Betaproteobacteria bacterium
CAACATGGCTTCGCGCTTGTGGAAGTACCAGGCCAGCATGAGCGGCATGGCAATCTTCATGATTTCCGAAGGCTGGATGCTGGTGAGACCGAGATGGAGCCAGCGGCGCGCGCCATTCCTCACGTCGCCGAACAGCGCTACGGCCACCAGCAGCACCAGTCCGATCAGATAGACCGGCGGCGCCAGTCGCATCAGTGTCTGGGGCGGCACCTGCGCCGTGATCCACATGACAACGAAGGCGAGGGTCAGATTGGCGATCTGGCCCGAGACGCGACCCGGCGATTCGTACGATGCGCTGTACAGGGTACCCAGGCCGAGCAACACCAGGCACATGACGATGCCGAGCATTGTGGTATCGAGCGGACCCGACAATCTTTTGGCCAGGCGTCCGGCGTGTTCAGCAGACATGCTCAGTCTCCATCGCTGGCTCCGGCATCTTCGCCGGCGGGTTTGGCTGGTTTCTTGCCGAGCAGGTAATAGTCCATCACCAGACGCGCGATCGGTGCCGCGGCGGCGGCGCCAAAGCCGCCGTTCTCGACCAGTACGGCCAGTGCGATCTTGGGACTGTCGACGGGCGCGAAGGCGATGAACAGCGCATGGTCGCGATGCCGCTCCGCGGTGCGGGCCTCACTGTATTTCTCGCCCTGCTTGATGGCGATCACCTGTGCCGTGCCGGTCTTGCCGGCGCTGCTGTAGCCAGCGCCGGCGAAGGCGCGTGCGCCGGTGCCTTCGGTGTTCACGCCGGCCATGGCGCGCTTGATGATCTCGATATTCTCTGGTTTGAGTGGAATGGTCTTGAGCGGCTGCGGTTCGACGAAACGCTTTTCACCGGTGTTGAAGTTTTCGATGAATTTCACCAGATGCGGCCGGTACATCACGCCATTGTTGGCCAGCGTCGCCATGGCTTGCGCCAGTTGCAGCGGCGTGTAGGCATTGTAGCCCTGTCCGATGCCGACGGAAATCGTTTCACCGGCGTACCACTTCTGCTGCTCGGGCTTGCGGAAGCGTTTCATCTTCCATTCGGCAGACGGCAGTATTCCGGCTGATTCGCCTTCCATGTCGATGCCGGTGCGTGAGCCGAATCCGAACTGCGACATGAAGCGCGAGATATTGTCGATGCCGAGGTCGTTGGCCAGCGTGTAGTAGTACGTGTCGCAGGACACCACGATGGACTTGTACATGTCGACCATGCCGTGGCCGCCGACCTTGTCGTCGCGGAAGCGCCGGCCGCCGAAATCGTAGTAGCCCGGATCGGAGATTGTCTGGCTCGGCGTGCGCTTGCCGTATTCAAGCGCGGCGAGCGCCATGTACGGTTTGAAGGTGGAACCTGGCGGATAGACCCCGGTCAGTGCGCGATTGTTGAGCGGGCGGTCAAGCGAGGTATTGAGCGCATCCCAGCTGGCCGGGTCGATGCCGTCGACGAACAGATTGGGATCGAAGCCGGGCTTGGAGACGAAGGCGAGCACGCCGCCGGTCGATGGCTCGATCGCCACCAGTGCGCCGCGCCGGTCGCCGAACGCGGTTTCCACCACTTCCTGCAAAGCCAGATCCAGCGTCAGGACAAGGTTGTTGCCGGAGATCGCGGCGGTACGTGACAGGGTGCGCACGCCACGTCTTCCGGCGTCGACTTCGACCTGTTCGTAACCGGTGGTGCCGTGCAGTTCCAGTTCGTAACTCTGCTCGATGCCGGTCTTGCCGATGTGATCGGTGCCTTTGTAATTGGCTTCGAGGTCGCGCTCCTCGATCCAGTCCACGTCGCGGTCGTTGATACGACCCATATAACCCAGTGCGTGCGAAGCCAGTTCGGCGTGCGGATACTGCCGGAACAGACGGGCGCGGATCTCCACCCCGGGAAAGCGGAAGCTGCTGGCGGCAAAGCGCGCCACCTCCTCGTCCGACAGTCTGATGCGGATGGGAAGGGTCTCGGCACCCTTGGCCTCGATGAGGAGGCGCTTGAAACGATTGCGGTCGCTGGGCCGGATCACGACAATGGTCGCCAGCTGGTTGATGGTTTCTTCGAGATTGGCGACCTTGCCCGGCGCGATCTCAAGCGTATAGGCCGAGTAATTCCGCGCCAGCACCACGCCGTTGCGGTCGAGAATGTTGCCGCGATTGGGAGTGATGGGGACGATGGAAATGCGGTTGTCCTCAGCCTTGGTCTGGTAGTAGTTGTGCTGGATCACCTGCAGGTAGACAAAGCGCAGGAACAGCAATGCGAATGCCCCCATCACCACGAACCCGGCCACGCTGATACGCACCTGAAAGTTGTGGAGCTCGCGCTCCGTATTGCGGAATTCGCCGAATTTCATCGGCTGCCGTTCGCGTTCGTGAGCGCGCTCATATCGGGCGGTTCTCGTCCACGGATTCCGGCCGGCGTTGCGGCGCCAGCAGCAGCATGGAGGTCAGTGGCCACAGTCCAGCGCAGATAAAGCTCCCGAGGAAGTACAGTACGCCCGGAAACGGGCTGCCTGCGGCCATCCTCACCGTCAGCATGATCAACTGGCAACCCAACAGCATGAGCAGCACATGCAGCGCCTGCGGCCATTGCGGAAACCACAGCAGGCGGCGCGACAGGGCATTGGCTGCGAAGGCGAGAATGGCATAGGCAAGCGCGTGCTGGCCCAGCAGCGCGCCGTTGCTCACATCCATGATGAGGCCCAGCCCCCAGGCGACCCCCACGCTGACCTTGCGCGGTTGACGCACGCCCCAGAACACCAGTACCAGCGCCAGCAGGTCGGGCACACCGGTGATGTCGCGCCATGGCAGCAGATTGAACAGCAGCGCGCAGAGGATGGTGAACGTCATGAAGAACCCGCTCACCGGAAGGAGAATGCGCTGCGGTCGTGCTTCGAATCGCATGCGTGCCCCCTACTCGCGCCGCTTGGCGCCGCGCTTGGCGCGTGACTGTTTCGACGCCGGCTGGGCGTCGGCTTCCGGCGGTGCCGTCAGGCTCGTCTCCTGCAGCAGGACCAGCACCTGACGATGCTGGCTGGCGCCTGCGGCGGGCTCGCACTGGATGCGCGCGAAGGCGTAGGCGGCGTCGCGCTCCACGCGCGCCACGCGCGCCACCGGCAGGCCGGCCGGGTAGATGCCGTCTATGCCAGATGTCACGAGCATATCGCCGTTCTGGATGTCGGCGTTGGCTGCCATGAAGCGAAGGTCCAGTGTCGCGCCGTCACCGTAGGCGACGCCGCGCAGGCCGTTGCGCACCACCTGCACCGGCGTGGCCTGTTCCTTGTCGGTGATGAGCGTCACTTCCGCCATCATGGGGAACACGCGTGTGACCTGCCCGATGACGCCGGTTTCGTCCATGACCGGTTGCCCGGCACTGATGGTCTGCAGCGAACCTTTGTCGATCACCACCTTGCGCGAAAAGGGGTCGCGGCCCGAATAGAGGATTTCGGCAAAGTGGGTCTTGCCCGGCATCTTCTCACGCGCCTCGAGCAGTCGACGCATCTGCGCGTTCTCGGATTGGAGTGCCTCGAGGGTCAGCGTGTCACGCGAAGCCTGCAGCACCTTGCTGCGCAAAGTGTCGTTTTCGCGCTGCAGGCTGGATTGGCTGGCGAAGAAGCCGGCGATTCCATTGAACAGGTCGACTGGCGACATGGCAGCGCGCTGCAGCGGGTAGGCTACGACTGCCATGGCGTTGCGCAGCGTTTCGGCGTAGCGGAAGCGCGCGTCCAGCACCATCAGCAGGACGGCGAGCGAAACAAAGAAAGCGAGACGAACAAGAGGAGCGGGGCCGAGGGAGAAAAGGGGTGGCGGCTGGAGTTCCATCAGCGGCGAGATGTCAGGCGGAAGGTGTGCAGCGTGATGCGTGAGGTGCGAGGGGCAGACCGAAAGCGCCAAGACGGAGAATCGGCGACACGGCGTGGGGTCTGAGGAGAGTCATGAGAGGAGGATTCGCATGATGATTGTCGTATTGCTTCACGCCTTGAACCTCATGCCTCAAAGACTTCAGTCATTCGTGAAAATGCTCCCGAGGGTGTCCATTTTCTCCAGCGCCTTGCCTGACCCGCGTACCACGCAGGTTAGAGGCTCGTCCGCAACGATGACTGGCAACCCGGTTTCTTCCATCAGCAGGCGGTCGATGTCGCGCAGCAGGGCGCCACCACCCGTGAGCACCATGCCTTTTTCGGCAATGTCGGCGCCCAGTTCCGGAGGCGTGTGCTCAAGCGCAGTCTTGACGGCGCTGACGATCTGGTTCAGCGGCTCGGTAAGCGCCTCGAGAATCTCGTTCGACGAAATGGTGAAACTGCGCGGAATGCCCTCGGCGAGGTTGCGTCCCTTCACTTCCATTTCCTTGACTTCGGACCCGGGAAAGGCCGAGCCGATGGTTTTCTTGATCAGTTCCGCCGTCGTTTCACCGATCAGCATGCCGTAGTTGCGACGGATGTAATTGATGATGGCTTCGTCGAACTTGTCTCCGCCGACGCGCACGCTGCCTGCGTACACCATGCCGCCCAGCGAAATGACGCCGACTTCGGTGGTGCCGCCGCCGATGTCCACGACCATGGAGCCGGTTGCTTCGGAGACTGGCATGTCCGCGCCGATGGCGGCAGCCATGGGTTCTTCAATCAAGAACACTTGGGATGCGCCGGCGCCCAGCGCCGACTCACGGATGGCGCGGCGCTCCACCTGCGTCGATCCGCACGGCACGCAGATGATGATGCGTGGCGAGGGCGACAGCAGGCGCGATACGTGCACCTTCTTGATGAACTGTTTGAGCATCTGCTCGGTGACGGTGAAGTCGGCGATGACGCCGTCCTTCATCGGTCGGATGGCGGTGATGTTGCCCGGCGTCTTGCCGAGCATCATCTTCGCTTCCTTGCCCACAGCCTGGATGGTCTTCTTGCCGTTGGGTCCGCCTTCCTGGCGAATGGAGACCACGGAGGGCTCGTCCAGCACGATGCCTTTGCCGCGAACGTAGATCAGGGTATTGGCGGTGCCGAGGTCGATCGCAAGATCGTCGGAAAAATAGCCGCGCAGGGAGCCGAACATCCTCACGTATTCCTTCGGGTAGTCGTTAAAGCGGAATGTCGCCAATGCGCTGAATATAAGCTGCAATTGGGCATGAAACGGTAACAAAAACGCGCACAAACTGCTTCTTGGTGTCCGGGAAGTTTTCCGGGACACCCAATTTTTGCTGCACACTCTTATAATATCGCATTAAGCCCCGGTTTTTAAGAGATTTTTGCTGCGGAAAGAGGCGTAGTACCGGATCTGCGCCCACCTTCAATTTCCCCGCTTTTGCCGGAAGCCTGGCTTCCTGAGGAACAGTCATGTCTTTGAGCGTCGACGAGGTCAAGAAAATCGCCCATCTGGCCCGCATCGAGATCAGCGAAGCCGAGGCCCTGGCCACCCGGCAGCAGTTGAACGACATCTTTGCCTTGATCGGCCAGATGCAAGCCGTGAATACCGAGGGCATCGAGCCGATGTCCCATGCGCAGGACCTCATGCTGCGTCTGCGTGACGATGTCGTGACCGAGCAGGATCAGCATGCACTATTCCAGTCGATTGCACCGCAGGTGGAAGGCGGCCTTTACCTCGTGCCCAGGGTCATTGAATGACATAGCGACTGCGCGCTGCGGTGGCCCGGACATCGACCTCCCTGACGCGGCGACCGATCGGTTGTCCGTCTCCTTGCATTCACTTTTCTGATCCAGAACATGTTCAATTCCAGTCTCAAAGAACTCACCGCCGCGCTTGCCGCCAGGAAGATTTCCAGCGTCGAACTGACCGGGCTTTTTCTTGACCGGGTCGAGAAGCGAAACGGCGACCTGAACGCCTTCATCACCGTCGATCGCGAACGCAGCCTCATGCAGGCGCGCGCGGCTGATTCCCTCATTGCGTCCGGCAAGGCGCAGCCGCTGACCGGGATTCCGGTGGCGCACAAGGACATCTTCTGCGCACAGGGCTGGTTGACGACGTGCGGGTCGAAGATGTTGTCGAATTTTGTTTCCCCCTATGATGCGCATGTCATCAGCCGTTTCAACGATGCCGGCGCGGTGATTCTCGGCAAGACCAACATGGACGAATTTGCCATGGGGTCCTCCAACGAGACATCGTTCTATGGCCCGGTGAAGAACCCTTGGGATCGGACCCGCGTTCCGGGCGGTTCCTCCGGCGGATCGGCGGCTGCGGTGGCGGCGCGCATGGCACCGGTTGCCACGGCGACGGATACCGGCGGGTCCATTCGCCAGCCGGCTGCGCTGACCGGACTGACCGGCCTCAAGCCGACCTACGGGTTGGTCTCTCGCTACGGCATGATCGCCTTTGCATCCAGCCTTGATCAAGGTGGCGTGCTGTCGCGCAGCGCGGAAGACGCCGCGGCGGTGCTGAATGTCATGGCGGGATTCGATGCGCGTGACTCCACCAGCATCGAACGCCCCGCGGAAGATTACGCGCGCGATCTGGACGCGCCGCTGGCCGGATTGCGCATCGGCGTGGTCAAGGAACATTTTGGCGACGGACTGGCTGCCGGCGTCGGTGCGGCCGTGCAGGCGGCGCTGGAGCAATTCCGCAAGCTGGGCGCAACCCTGATCGATATCAGCACGCCGAACTCCGGCCTGGCCGTGCCCGCCTATTACGTGATCGCGCCGGCCGAGGCATCGTCCAACCTGTCGCGTTTCGACGGTGTGCGCTACGGTTATCGCGCTCCGGAGTATCGCGACCTCGCGGATTTGTATTCGAAGACGCGCGCGCAGGGGTTCGGGGCTGAAGTGAAGCGCCGCATTCTCATCGGCGCCTACGTGCTGTCGCACGGGTACTACGACGCTTACTACCTCAAGGCGCAGAAGATCCGCCGCCTGATCGCGAATGATTTCGCGCAGGCGTTCACGCAGTGCGACGTGGTGGTGGGGCCGACTTCGCCGACCGTGGCTTTCCCGCTGGGAGCCAAGGCATCCGATCCGGTGCAGATGTACCTGAATGATATCTATACGATCCCTGCCAACCTGGCCGGTCTGCCCGGCATGTCCGTACCCTGCGGATTCGCCGATGACGGCAATGGCGGCTCGTTGCCGGTCGGGCTGCACATGGTAGGGAACTATTTCGCCGAGGCAAAAATGCTGAATGTCGCGCACCAATACCAGCGCGCCACCGACTGGCACCTGCGCAAGCCGGAGGGAATCTGATCATGACCGGCCAGATGAAGAACTGGGAAGTCGTGATCGGACTGGAAACGCACGCGCAGCTGTCCACGTCTTCCAAGATATTTTCCGGCGCATCGACCGCGTTCGGTGCGGCGCCCAATTCACACGCGTCGGCGGTCGATCTCGCGTTGCCTGGCGTGCTGCCCGTTGCCAATCGCGCGGCCGTCGACAAGGCCATTCGCTTCGGACTGGCGGTCAACGGCAACGTCGCGGACAACATCAACCGTCGCTCGGTATTCGCGCGCAAGAATTATTTCTATCCCGATCTTCCCAAGGGCTACCAGATCAGCCAGCTCGATCTGCCGATCGTGAAGGGCGGCTCGATCACCATCATTACCAGTAGCGGTGAGAAGACCGTGCGCCTCACCCGCGCACACCTTGAAGAAGATGCCGGTAAATCCCTGCACGAGGATTTTCACGGCATGAGCGGCATCGACCTCAATCGTGCCGGAACGCCGCTGCTGGAAATCGTTTCCGAACCGGACATGTGTTCGTCCGAGGAAGCCGTTGCCTACGCCAAGGCCCTGCATGGCCTGGTGCGCTGGATCGATATCTGCGACGGCAACATGCAGGAAGGATCGTTCCGCTGCGATGCCAACGTCTCGGTGCGTCGACCGGGAGATCCGCTCGGCACGCGTCGCGAAATCAAGAACCTGAATTCCTTCCGCTTCCTGCAGCAGGCCATCGACTACGAAGTGCGCTGGCAGATCGAGACGCTGGAGGATGGCGGCCGCATACAGCAGGCCACGGTGCTGTTCGACCCGGACACCGGCGAGACGCGCTCCATGCGGTCCAAGGAGGACGCGCACGACTATCGATATTTCCCGGATCCCGACCTGCTGCCGTTGTGTGTCGGTGAAGACTGGATTGGCGCTGCTTCGAAGCAGCTGGCCGAGGTCGGCACGCCGGGCATGCGCAAGGAGCTGTATGTCGCGCAGTTCGGACTCACGGACTATGATGCGGCGCTGTTGACGCAGTCGCGGGAAACGGCCGCCTACTTCGATGTCGTCGTGGGCGCCGTCGGTGCGGCGAGCGTCAAACTCTGCGCCAACTGGGTTACCGGCGAACTGGCCGGTGCGCTGAACCGCGCTGGACTGGATATTGCGCAGTCGCCCCTCCCCGCCGCGCGGCTCGCCGCGCTCGTGACGCGCGTTGTGGATGGCACGCTGTCCAGCAAGCTGGCCAAGGAAGTCTTCGAGGCGGCATGGAACGGCGAGGGAGAACCGGACGCCATTATCGAAAAGCGCGGCCTGAAGCAGATTTCCGACGGTGGCGAAATCGAGAAGCTGGTAGACGACGTGCTGGCCGGCAACGCCAAGCAGGTGGAAGACTACCGCGCGGGCAAGGACAAGGCCTTCAATTCGCTGGTGGGACAGGTCATGAAGGCCAGTCGTGGCAAGGCCAATCCGGCGCAGGTCAACGAAATTCTGAAGAAGAAGCTGGGCGGCTGATCAGGCGGGCGTCAGTCCGCCACCTTGCCGGGGCGGTTACTTTCGCGACGCACCCTTGGTCAGTTCCAGGAAGCGCCGCTTGTCTTCGTCATACTTGGCGTTGATGTTGTTGACCTGCTTCTTTTTGACGTCCAGCAGATTCTGCTGTTTACCCAGATCGATTCCGTTCTGCTTGATATCCTGCTCCAGCTTGGCCGGAAGAGTCTTCTTGGCGTAGAACTCCTTTTCATTATCGAGCTCCTTCTTCCTGATCAGCGCATCAGCGATCCGTTTATCGGTCTCCTTGATGCCGGAGTCGTTCTCGCGAATCGCGCGGGCCCGTGCATCCTCGATGTCCTTCTCGCTTGAATAGGTGTTCAGCAGCGCCTGGTTCTTGCGCTTTTCTTCCTGTGAGCGCTTGTCTTCTTCAAGCTTCTTCTTGCGCTCTTCTTCGCGCTGCGCCAGTTGCTCGGGGGTGATCTGGCCCTCGCTGCGTTTGACCACCGTGCCGGATTTGCGGTCGATTTCCTCGGTGGCGCGGCCAAGGCATTCCGGCGGTGGAGTCTGCGTGTAGTAGACCTTGCCCTTGGCATCGGCGCACTTGATCACGCGTGTGGATGTTTGCGCGAGCACATTGCCTGCAGCCGCGATACAAACGCCTGCGACCAGAAGACTGAAGAGTTGACTACGCATGTGACTTTGCCCCGTAGGTGGCCCGGTATTGGGTGACGGCAGCCATATTCTGCCGCAATTCCGGCGAGTGCTGAAGAAAGCCAAGCAGGTCGTCAAGCGTGGCGACGGCCACGACGTCCATGCCATGGTCTCGGCGCACTTCCTGAACCGCGGACAATTCGCCGTTGCCGCGTTCCATGCGATCCAGGCAGATCGCCACGGCCGCGGGAACGGCACCGGCCGCTGTGATGATCGACACCGCTTCCCGGACTGCTGTTCCTGCAGTCATGACGTCATCGACGATCAGCACACGACCTTGCAGGGGCGCACCGACGATGGTGCCGCCTTCGCCATGATCCTTCGCCTCCTTGCGGTTGTAGGCAAAGGGTACGTCCCGGCCGGCGCGAGCCAGCGCCATCGATACGGCCGCGGCCAGCACGATGCCCTTGTAGGCCGGTCCGAACAGCATGTCGAACTGAAGCCCCGAGGCAATGATGGCTTTTGCGTAGAATTGCGAAAGCTGATCCAGTGCCGATCCGGTGCTGAACAACCCTGCATTGAAGAAGTAAGGTGTCTGGCGACCGGACTTGGTCACGAAGCTGCCGAACTTGAGTACTCCCTGATTCACGCAGAAGCTGATGAAGTCGCGCCGGAAGTCATCGGCGCCTGCGGACGCGGCATTCGTCGTCAATTTTTCCTCCAGAGGCATGGGCGCAGATGTTACGCATTATTACGGTCAACCTCAACGGCATGTGCTCCGCCTGCACCAAGGGTTTCCGGATCTGGCTGGTGCGTCGTAAGACGGAAGTTGTCTGGCTGCAGGAAATGAAAGCGCACGAAGGTGCGCTCACGCCGGCGATGACCGATTCCGGGACACACTTGACGATCAGGTGGGGTTGAAGTCCCGATTGCGTTCCCGGCGGCGGTCCAGCCACCAGGCAATGACGGGGAGAACAAAGAATCCGCCTGGCGCGACGATGACCACCAGATAGGGGCTCATCTTCGTCAGGCGCGTGAGATGCACCTTCAGTTCGCGCTTGTCGGCTGGCGTCCATTCGAGTCTGTTGCGCGGCTTCATGAGCAGCGGCATCAATCCACGCACCTGCAGTATCTCGTTCAGCATGTTCCTGCGCTCACGTTCCATGAGGTCAAGGAACGCACGCATGGCCGCCGGTGGTACGGGCCGCTTCATGCAGATCTGTCCGCTTTGCCGAGGCGCGCGGCTGCGGCGCGCGTCGAACTCTGCGCCCAGCGAATGCCGCGCCATACGATGATCGCGCGCTGCGCCCAGCGCAAGGTGCGGCGCGGGCTGATCACCGCTGTAGCGACGAGGGCGGCTGCGGCGATGCCGGGATGGTTCTTCACGTAGGCGACGGCCGCCACGCCCTTGTCGGCCACGGCAAGCGGTGCGCGCAGGACCCTAAGGGCAGTTGCGATGTCATCGCGCTGGTGCGCGGCGCGTGCAATCAGTTCTGCACGCCGCTGCCTGATTCGTTCGATCGCGCTCATTCGCCGTCGCCGGTCCTTTGGCGATCCTTGTTCAATTCCGCGACCGTGGCTGCGAGAAAGCGCGGTCTGGATCGTGCACGGGCGCGCAGCGCCAGAAGGAGAAGTGCGCCGGCTGTGGCGAAGCAAAGCGCGAAGAACCCCAGTGCCGCGAGCCGGTGAGTGTCCCAGAACAGGACGACGAAAAACTCGATCAGCAATACGATGGCCAGGGCGATGCAGAAGCCTGCTGCAACCGCGAGAAGCAGAAGTTGCGATAGCCGCAGTCCCTGCTCCTCGACTTCCGAGGCGACCAGCTCGACGCGAACCCTGGCCGCTTCAAGTACCGTGCTGCCGAGCCTGCGCAGCGAGTTGAATAACCCGCCCCCCTGGCCCGGTTCTACGGCCATGATCGTACCTGCCTGGTTGCTAGTGGGTGCGGTACGGTCGTGCGGTCAGCGGCGGCCAATGAGCAGGCCGAGAATAAGCCCGACCCCGGCGCCAATGCCGACTGCCGTCCACGGCCGGTCATGCACGAAATTGTCGGTGACGCGGGCCGCTGCCTTGGCCTTGTCGACACCGGCTTCGCCGACCTGAGCCAGTTTGACCTTGGCCTGATCCAGGCTTTCCTGAACCTTGACTCGGACGGCGGCGACTTTTTCGCCGGCTTGGGATGCGGTCGCGTGGAGGAGTTCTTCGGCATCTGCAATCACGATTTTCAGATCGGCAGCCAGTTTTTCGGTGGTGACTTCGGAATTATCCATTTCAAGACCTCAATGCATTGATGTGAGAAAGGGTTGTGAAAACATTGAATGAAGCGGATGCAAGGCAGAGAAGTGAGCGCGTTGCACGCCCTGCGCAACGCAGTGTTCGATGTGAAAAGACTAACGGCTTTCCCACCCCAAATCAACCAG
>CANIIN010000034.1 GCA_947467405.1 Betaproteobacteria bacterium
ACAGTTTCGCTTCGAAGGCCTTGGCCTGCGGGCCGGTGGTGATCCATCCCGAGCGCAGGACTTCCGCCACACCGGCGATGGTTTCCTCGTCGATGGTCGGGCGGGTAAAGGGTAGGAAAGTCATGTCAGGCATGGGAGGTAGCTGATGAACGCGAAAGGCACGCCGCTGATGAACGCGGAAAACGCGGATAAAAGACAAATTCATTCATTGCGTAATCATTCAAGTCGGTGTCAGTCGGAATTGCCATGACCTCATTATCACTTTCGTTTTTATCCGCGTACTCCGCGTCAATCCGCGGCTCACCTGTCAAAATCAGGCCTGGCTGCGGGTGACCAGCACCACGCCCAGCACGATGAATCCGATGCCGATCAGTTTCTGGGCCGACAGCGATTCGCCAAACAGGTACCAGGCGGCCACGGCGTTCAGCACGTAACCGACGGACAGCATCGGGTAGGCCACGCTCACCGGCACTCGCGACAGTCCCATGATCCACACCACCAGGCTGATGGCGTAACAGGCCATGCCGCCCATGATGTACGGCTGAAAGGCGATCTTCATGCCCACCGGCAGCAGGTTGTCGAGACTGAATTCGAAATGGCCGACGGCATTGGTGCCGGCCTTCAGCAGTAACTGCGCCGCGGCATTCAACAGCACGCCGGTCATCAAGAGGGCAACGCTTACTGCGCTCATGGGTGGGTTCTCATGTGGGTTTCTTCTTCACGACGACGCGGCGCGGGTCGATGGAGATGACGTCCATGGTGTCCTTGAGCGGCGCGGGCAGAGCCGCGAAGTCCGACGGCGCGAAGACGGCAAAGGCCTTGCGGTCCGCCAGCCAGCGCTTCTCGAATGCCGCCAGATCGGGCAGGAACTTGTCCGGCTCCCAGCCGATGGCCACCGCCAGTTCATCCTTGTACGACACCATGGTCACATTGCGCTTCAGATAATAGGGCAGGGTATGGTCGAAGGTGTTGACCGTGTACACCGGGGTGTCCGGGGTCAGGTCGGGCAGCATCTTCTGCGCCACATCATGTGCCGAGTAGAGCGGGGACAGCGACTCGTGGCCGCTGCCGGCCACTTGCGTGAAGCCGAGACCGCCAAGGGACAATGCCACCGCCGCCGCCGTGCGCAGCCCGCGCCAGGCCAGTGCGGCGCTGATCACCGCTGCCAGTGCAAGCAACGCCCCGGCACCCGCCACCCACGGCACATAGGCCGCCAGCATCTCCGCCGGCAGGCTTGGTTCCGCGGACTTGGTCAGATTGGGGGCGACGAACCAGATGGCCGCACCGGCCACTGCGGCGAACAGCGCCTGCGTCACCAGGCCGATGCGCGAGGCGCGTTGCAGTTGCAGTGCCACCAGCAGCGCCGTGGCGGGGAATATCGGCAGGATGTACGAACCCAGTTTCGAACTGGATGCCGAAAAGAACAGCAACACGATGGCGCACCATACCGCCAGGAAACGCGTCGGCTGGAAGGGTTTGGCGCCGCTTGCGGCGGGGGCAGGTGCCTGCAGATGTCCAGCTGGAGCGGTTCTCCAGGCATTGACGTAGCCGGCGACCAGCGAGAACAGCCACGGCATGGCGCCGATCATGATCACCGGAATGAAGTACCAGGCCGGCTGGTAGCGGCCGTGTCCCTTGGTGAGAAAGCGCTGGAAGTGCTCCTGCACGAAGAAGAACTGCACGAATTCCTTGTTGGCCAGGGACACCGCCACGAACCATGGCACGCAGATGACCAGAAACAGCGCCAGGCCCGACAGCCAGTGCATGCGCTTCAGACGCTGCCAGTCGCGCTGCAGAAAGACATAAGCCAACAGCGCGGTGCCCGGCAGCACGATGCCGATCAGTCCCTTGGACAGCACCGCCAGCGCCATGGCCGCCCAGGCGGCGAGCATCCAGTTGCGTTCTTCCATGGGCGACGCGCCGTCACGCAGCGACATCAGGCAGGCGAGGATGGTGCCCGACATGAAAAAGCTCACGCCCATGTCGAGCGTCAGGAAGTGCCCGACGAAGGCATAGATGGCGGTGCCGGCCAATACCGTGGCGGCGAGAAAGCCGGTCGGTCGGCCGAATATCTCGTTGCCGACCCGATAGACCAGCAGCACGCCCAGAAAGCCGGTCAATGCCGTCCACAGCCGCGCCGTCCACTCGCGTTCGCCGAACAGCGTGTAGGCGGTGGCGGTGGCCCAGTACTGCAGGGCCGGTTTCTCGAAATACTTGAAGTCGTTCAGGCGCGGCGTGGTCCAGTCGCCGCTGGCCACCATTTCGCGGGGGATTTCGGCGTAGCGTCCCTCGTCGGCTTTCACCAGTTTGCGGTAGCCGATGTTGCCGAACCAGGCCAGCGCGAACAGCACGGCGAGCAACGTGATCCAGCGCAGCGACGGCGCTGCCATTGAACCTGAGATGGAACCAGCGTTGCCGTTCATGCCATCAACAACGCGGCGGCAACCTTGCGCCCTTCGGCAACCAGGATGCTGTAGGTGCGGCAGGCGGCCTGCACGTCCATCACTTCCAGCCCGGCGCGCGATTGAGCCAGCTTTGCCGCAATGGGGCGGATCAGTTCCGTGCGCGGGAAGCGCAGCGCCGGTCCGGTGCCGAGCAGTACCACTTCATTGTCCAGTTCGGTCAGCACCTCCAGATCGGCGGCGGTGAGGGCGTCGAACGTGGTCGCCGACCAGTCCTCGATGAGCGCATCCGGCATGACGATGATGCTGCGTTCCACGCGCCGGCCATTGACCAGCACGAAGCCGTCGCCGTAGCCGGTGAAGGTGTGGATGCCGGCCTGTCTGGACTGGTGGAATTTCAAATGTGATGGGCCTGAAAACGGGACAATTGGGGATGGCACCGGACTCGGCACAGCAAGCCTAAGTGTCGGTTAGAATTATATCTTTTTGGGTCGCAGCGCGCCGGAAAAGGCGTTGTGGCCAAGCTGTTTTGCGGCATTCCGCAGCCAGATTCGTTGCGCTGCGGCATGCGGTGGTTGTTGCGCCCGCTTTGGTGGTGAACAGCGCGCTTGCCGGCGGCAAGGCTGCCTGGGGTTCTGCGGCGTTTTGCCGGAGTGGTTGTCTTTTGCCCTGCCGAGTGGCGAGGAGACGCGAAATCGAATGAATCGCGCAGGCAGGGCGCACAGCACGAAGCGCATCCCTGAGCGATGCGCACGAAGCACAAAGGAAGATTCATCATGGCACTGAAACCCGTACGCAAGTCCGCGAAGCTCGCCGACGTCTGCTATGACATCCGCGGACCGGTGATGGCACGCGCCAAGCAGATGGAGGAAGAGGGTCAGCGCATCTACAAGCTGAACATCGGCAATCTGGCGCCGTTCGGCTTCGATGCGCCCGACGAAGTGCGTCGCGACGTCATCGTCAACCTGCCCAACGCCTCGGGCTATTCCGATTCCAAGGGCCTGTTCGCCGCGCGCAAGGCCATCATGCAGTACACGCAGCAGAAGAATATTGCCGGCGTGGGCATCGACGACATCATCATCGGCAACGGCGCCTCCGAACTCATTGTCATGTCCATGCAGGGCCTGCTGGACGACGGCGATGAAGTGCTGGTGCCGGCGCCCGACTACCCGCTGTGGTCGGCCGCCGTGAGCCTGGCGGGCGGCACGCCGCGCCACTACCTGTGCGACGAAGGTTCGGGCTGGCTGCCCGATCTCGCCGACATGCGCGCGAAGATCACGCCGAACACGCGCGCCATCGTGCTCATCAACCCCAACAACCCGACCGGCGCCTTGTATCCGGATGACCTGCTGCGCGAGGTGATCCACATCGCCCGCGAACACCAGCTGATCATTCTGGCCGACGAGATCTACGACAAGGTGCTCTACGACGGCGCCACGCATACCTCGATCGCCTCGCTGGCCGACGATGTGCTGTTCATCACCTTCAACGGCCTGTCCAAGAACTATCGCGCCTGCGGCTATCGCACCGGCTGGATGATCATCTCGGGCGCCAAGGCGCATGCGCAGGACTACATCGACGGCCTGAACATCCTGGCGTCGATGCGCCTCTGCGCCAACGTGCCGGGGCAGTTCGCCATCCAGACCGCGCTGGGCGGCTACCAGAGCATCAACGACCTGGTGGCGCCGGGCGGGCGGCTGTGCAAGCAGCGCGACCTGGCGCATTCGCTGATCTCCGCCATCCCGGGGGTGACCTGCTTCAAGCCCAAGGCGGCGCTCTATCTCTTCCCGCGCCTCGATCCGGCCATGTACCCGATCAACGACGACCAGGAATTCATCCTGCAACTGCTCGAGGAGGAAAAGGTGCTGGTGGTGCAGGGAACCGGCTTCAACTGGCCGCGCACGGACCATTTCCGCGTGGTGTTCCTGCCCAATGCCGACGATTTGACCGACGCCATCGGGCGCATCGAGCGTTTTCTGGCCGGCTACCGGAGGCGCCACGCGCAATGACGTCGTCGGTGCAGATCGTTGACGTGACCGACGCGACGGGCAGCGTGGTTGCGCCCGAGTGGCTGGCGCGCGCCGAGCGCGTGCATCGCCAGTTGCGTCCGCACCTGCCGGCCGATTACGCCGGCAAGATGCAGCGCGTCTTCGACGGCGGCGCGCGCATGAGCGTGGCGGTCAGGGGAGACGAGGTGCTGGGTGTGGGCGTGCATCGCATCGGCGAGAACACGGCCGACGGCATGAAAATGTATGTCGACGACCTGGTGACCGACGAGACCCAGCGCTCCACCGGCGTCGGGCACGCGCTGATGGAACACATGCAGGCCATTGCGCGCAAGGCGGGTTGCGAGAACTTCATTCTCGATTCGGGAACGCACCGGCAGCAGGCGCATAAGTTCTATTTCCGTGAAGGCATGGTGATTACATCCTTCAATTTCAAGAAACCACTCAAGTAAGTCCAAATCATATGAGCTCATTGAAACCAATAAATGTCGGCCTTCTTGGCATCGGTACCGTCGGTGGCGGCACCTGGGAAGTCCTGAACAGGAACCAGGAAGAGATCACCCGCCGCGCCGGTCGCGGCATCGTCATTGCCAAGGTGGCCGACAAGGACACCGAACGGGCGAAGAAGATCACCGGCGGCAAGGTGGCGGTCACGGCCGACGCCAACGAGGTGGTCACCGATCCCAATATCGACATCGTCATCGAACTGATCGGCGGCTACACCGTGGCCAAGGACTTCGTACTCAAGGCCATCGCCAACGGCAAGCACGTCGTCACCGCCAACAAGGCGCTGCTGGCCACGCACGGCAACGAAATCTTCGCCGCCGCGCAGAAGAAGGGCGTCATGGTGGCGTTCGAGGCCGCCGTCGCCGGCGGCATTCCCATCATCAAGGCGCTGCGCGAGGGTCTCACCGCCAACCGTATCGAGTGGATCGCCGGCATCATCAACGGCACCTCCAATTTCATCCTGTCGGAAATGCGCGACAAGGGCCTGGCCTTCGCCGACGTGCTGAAGGAGGCGCAGACGCTCGGCTACGCCGAAGCCGACCCGACCTTCGACATCGAGGGCATCGACGCCGCGCACAAGCTGACCATCATGTCGGCCATCGCCTTCGGCATCCCGATGCAGTTCGACAAGGCCTACACCGAGGGCATTTCGAAACTCACGCGTGAAGACATCCAGTACGCCGAACAGCTCGGCTACCGCATCAAGCTGCTGGGCATCACGCGCCGCACCCCCGAGGGCATCGAGCTGCGCGTGCACCCGACGCTGATTCCGGCCAAGCGCCTGATCGCCAACGTCGAGGGCGTGATGAACGCCGTGCTGGTGAAGGGCGACGCTGTGGGCGCGACCATGTATTACGGCGCCGGGGCCGGCTCCCTGCCGACCGCGTCCGCCGTGGTGGCCGATCTGGTCGACATCACCCGCCTGCATACCGCTGACCCGGAGAACCGCGTGCCGCACCTGGCGTTTCAGCCGGACCAGTTGGCCGCCACGCTCATCCTGCCGATGGACGAGGTGACGACGTCCTATTACCTGCGCCTGCGTGTCGCCGACCAGCCGGGCGTGCTGGCCGACATCACCCGCATCCTGGCCGATGGCCAGATCTCCATCGACGCCATGGTGCAGAAGGAGCCGTCCGAAGGCGAGGATCAGGTGGATATCATCATGCTCACGCACAAGACGCGCGAGAAGCAGGTGAATGCCGCTATCGCGCGCATCGAGGCGCTGCCGGTGGTGAAAAGCAAGGTGACGCGCATCCGGCTCGAAGAGCTGGCTTAAGTGCGAGGCGGCCGCGGAAAGCGCGGAAAGCGCGGAAAGCGCGGAAACGGCAAATGCAAAGGCAGTTATAGAGTCATGAACTGGCAAGGTGAGTATTCCAGGGTGGCCGAAGAATAGGTTTTATCCGCGTTTTCCGCGTTAATCCGCGGCGTCTTTTTATTTGCACAAAGGCAATTCATGAAGTACATCAGCACCCGCGGCGGCGGAACGCCGCAGACCTTCACCGGCATCCTGCTGGGCGGCCTGGCGCCGGACGGCGGCCTGTACCTTCCCGAGCAGGCGCCACGCTTCTCGGCCGGCGATCTCGCCGCCATGCGTGGTATGCAGTATCGCGATCTCGCCTTCACCATCCTGTCGAAGTTCGCGGATGACATCCCGGCGGCCGATTTTCGCAAGCTGGTCGATCGCACCTACACCAAGGAAGCGTTCCATTCGGATGACATCACACCGTTGAAGACGCTGGAGCCGGGTGTGCACATCCTCTGTCTCTCCAACGGTCCGACGCTGGCGTTCAAGGACGTGGCCATGCAGTTGCTCGGCAATTTGTTCGAGTACGTGCTGGCGCAGAAGGGCGAAGAGCTCAACATCCTCGGCGCGACTTCGGGCGATACGGGTTCGGCGGCGGAATACGCCATGCGCGGCAAGAAGGGCATCCGTGTGTTCATGCTCTCGCCGCATGGCCGCATGAGCGCCTTCCAGCAGGCGCAGATGTATTCGCTGCCCGACGCCAACATTTTCAACATCGCCGTGCGCGGTGTGTTCGACGAGTGCCAGGACATCGTCAAGGCGGTCAGCAACGACGCCGGCTTCAAGGCCAAGCACCGTATCGGCACCGTGAATTCCATCAACTGGGCGCGCGTGGCGGCGCAGGTGGTGTATTACTTCAAGGGCTACTTCGCTGCCACGAAGAACAACGACGAGCAGGTATCATTTTCGGTGCCCTCCGGCAACTTCGGCAACATCTACGCCGGCCACATGGCGCGGCAGATGGGACTGCCCATCAAGCGATTGGTTCTCGCCACCAACGAGAACAACGTGCTGGACGAATTTTTCCGCACCGGCCGTTATCGCGTGCGGGCATCCAATGAGGTGCACCAGACCTCCAGCCCGTCCATGGACATTTCCAAGGCCTCCAACTTCGAGCGCTTCATCTTTGATCTGGTCGGCGCCAAGCCGGCGCGCGTGCGCGAACTGTGGCAGCAGGTGGATCGCGATGGCATCTTCGACCTGAACGGCACGTCCGATCTGGCCGGACTCGCGCAGTACGGCTTTGTCTCGGGCACCAGCAATCATGCCAACCGCCTCGACACCATCCGGCGCGTGTGGAAGGACTATGGCGTGATGATCGACACCCACACCGCCGACGGCGTGAAGGTCGGTCTGGAGCATCGCGAAGCCGGCGTGCCGCTGATCTGTCTTGAAACCGCGTTGCCGGCCAAGTTCGCCGAGACCATCCGCGAGGCGCTGGGCCGCGATCCGGAGCGACCTGCGGGTTTCGAGAACATCGAGAAGCTGCCGCAGCGCGTCGAGGTCATGGACGCCGATGCCGCGGCCGTGAAGCGTTTCGTCGAAGCGCACAGCGGGTGACCGGCGCGATCGACCTGCTGAAGGGTGTCGGTGCTGCTGGTTCGCTGACTGGATTTTCGCAAGGCGCGGCGGCGTGAAGTTGCCTGAATACCTGCGCGCCCTGCGCCACCGCAATTACCGAATCTATTTTCTTGCCCAGCTGATTTCGCAGCCCGGCCCGTGGATGCAACAGGTGGCCATGGGCTGGCTGACCTACCGCCTGACCGAGTCCGTGTTCATGCTCGGCGTGGTCGCCTTCTGTACGCAGATTCCGGTGCTGTTCCTCGGCCCGGTGGGCGGGCTGCTGGCCGACCGCTTCGATCGGCGCCGCCTCATGGTCACGACACAGGTGTTTTCTCTCCTGCAGTCGGTCGCGCTGTCCATCCTGACCTTCAGCGGTGTTGTGCAACCCTGGCACCTCGTCATCATCGCGCTGATGCTGGGGGTCATCACCTCGGTGGACACGCCGACCCGACAGTCGCTGACCATTCGCATGGTGGGCGAAATCCGCGACCTGCCCAATGGCATCGCGCTGAATGGACTCAACTTCAACATCTCGCGCCTGATCGGCCCCGCGATCGGCGGTGTGCTGGTGGCCTGGGCGGGCGAGGGCGCATGCTTCGCCGTCGCATCGATGACCTATCTGGTGATGATTTCGGCGCTCTTCATGGTGCGCCTGCCGGTCACGGCCGGCCACGGCACGGCGGCGCGCGGCGGCATTCTCGTGGCGGTCAAGGTGGCGTGGAACTCGCCGGCACTGCGCGCCATCCTGCTCATGACCGCTGCCATCAGCCTGTTCTTCTCTCCCTACGTCGTGCTTCTGCCGTACTTCGCCAAGGACGTGTATCACGGCAATGCCGATACGCTGGGCTTCCTGTTCAGTTGCACCGGCGCGGGCGCCATCGCCTGCAGCCTGTGGATGCTGACGCGCCAGAACGTGCACAGCCTGCCGCGCGGCATTTCACGCATCGTACGGCTGGGCGGTCTCGCGCTGGCGGTGTTTCCGCTCATGCCAAGCGCCTGGTACGCCGCGCCCGCCCTGGCGGTGATCGGCGGCTGCTCGCTGGTGTCCGGCATCGGCAGCAACACTCTCATCCAGACCCTGGTGCGCGACGAGATGCGCGGACGGCTCATGTCGCTGTTCACCATGTGCCTGCTCGGCGTCATGCCGCTCGGCAGCCTGATCGTGGGCCGCGTCGCCGATCACATCGGCGTGCAGGTGACGATGGTGTTGTGCGGAATGGCGACGGCGGTGGCGGGGATGGTGTACACGCGGCACATGCATGACATCGAGACGGCACTGAAGGGATAGATTCTTGTAGATGCCCGTGGATTGGTCGTCTTCAGCAGGTTTACATCTTTGAAAGGCCGCATTGATTGTGGCCTTTTTTCTTTGTGGGTGCGCGGTTTTTCGCCTATCGGCGAGGTACTTTCTTTGCTCGTGCAAAGAAAGTACCCAAAGAAAGCACGCCCCGACGGTCCCGGTCGCTGCGCGACTACCCTGCGATGCTCGGACTCTGAGGCGGCTGCGCAACTCACATCCGCAGTCGGGGGACTGCGGATGTTCGGACAGTGCTCGCCGACTGCCCCTCAGAGCCCTGTGCTTCTCGGCGGGCCCAACGGGGACCCCGAAAAGGTCATGACCCCACACGTTGGAAGGTGGATCAACCAGAAGGAAAGGCACACCACTGGGCGCGCCTGGGGTGAAGCCCCGTTGGTCCCGCCGAGAAGCGCAGGCGGGACGGGGGTCGTCCGTCGCGGATGTCTGAGTGAACGCAACCACCAGGTTGCGTGAGCGAGTTCCGCAGCGGCCCGTTCCGGCGAGCATCGCAGGGTAGTCGCGCAAAGCGTGACCGGGACCGTCGGGGTCGCCTTCTTTTGGTTCCTTTTCTTGGCGAAGCAAGAAAAGGAACTCGCCAAAGGCGAAACACCCAAGCATCCACGAAGAAATACAAACCAAATCCGTAGTTTCCGCCACCCAGACAAGATTGCACCCCGGCGGCCAGACTGTCCCCAAAAACGAGTTGGCAACCATTCCCGATTGGAGCAAGATTCCTCCCTGTACTGTTGCTGCGGACAGTCCCACGCAGTGCTTGCCCTCACGGGAGGTGACGATGCAAAGCCAACCTCGATTCGAGAAATTGTCCGTTGCGCGCGCGACATCACCGACCGGCATCGCCTCGCCCAGGGCGCGCATGATGGTGGTCACGCTGTTCGCCCTGACCGCCGCGATCGTCTTCATGAACCGCTCGCACGCCGACACCGGCTTGGTGCGCGTGCAGGCTGCCGCCGAGTCGCCGAAAGACGCGGCGAAATCGCCGGCCGCTTCGTCGCCCACGACGGCGGCGCTCGATGCCGAGTCCATGCTGTCGGCCATCGTGCGCGTGAAGATGCGCGCCGTGCCGGGGGCGCGCTCCAGCAGCACGCTGGGCCCCGAGCGCAACGGCAGCGGCGTGATCATCGACGCGCAGGGGCACATTCTCACCATCGGCTACATTGTCAACGAGGCCGACTCCATCGAAGTCACGGGCGGCGACAACAAGACGGTTCCGGCGTTGCTGGTGGCCTATGACCATGCCACCGGCATCGGCCTGCTGCGCGCCACGCTGCCGCTGAAGGGAACGCCGCTGCCCCTGGGGCAATCGGCCGCGCTGGCCATCCGCGAACCGGTGATGATCCTGCCGGCCGGCGGCCGCGAATCGGCCAGCGTGGCCTACGTGATGTCGCGCCGTTCCTTCGCCGGCGGTTGGGAGTATTTCGTCGATAACGCCATCTTCACCGCGCCGCCGACCATGAACTGGTCGGGCGCGGCGCTGGTCAACCGCGAAGGCAAGCTGGTGGGCATCGGCTCGCTGCTGGTGCGCGACACCATGCAGCCGGGTTCGCCGTTGCCCGGCAACATGTTCGTGCCCATCGACGTGGTGCAACCCATCCTGGCCGAGCTGATCCAGAACGGCAAGCGCAGCGGTCCGCAGCAGCCGTGGCTGGGCATGTCCACCGAAGAGTCGCAGGGCAGGTTGTTCGGGACGCGCGTGTCGCCCGAAGGTCCGGCCGACAAGGCCGGCATCCGCCGCGGCGACATCGTGCTGGGCGTCGGCGCCGACACGGTGCAGAACCTGGAGGAGTTCTACCGCAAGGTCTGGGCGATCGGGCCGGCCGGTGCTGAAGTGTCGATCAGGGTGCTGCAGGGTCCGCAGTTGAAGGAGATTCGTATACGCAGCATCGACCGCAACGATTACTTCCGCGAGAAGTCCAGCACCTGATCCGGTTGTGGCTCCACTTGCGGCGCGGGGCCGCCCGCAGGCGGATGCCTGAAAACCCTCGCCAGTCCTTGATCTACGGGCATTCTCCCATTTTTCATCCGGTGCGCCACTTCTGTCCTTTCACGACTGCTGCGTCGTGATCGCCCTGCGAAATCTCGCCAGCGCCACCATGAAGAACACCAGTCCGATGCCGGCAATGGTCAGCATCGACGGCCACACCACTTCCAGACCGGCGCCGCGATAGAGGATGGCCTGCGCGAAGGCCACGAAGTGCGTGGTCGGTGCAAACGCCATGATGTCCTGCACGATCTGCGGCATGCTCTCGCGCGGTGTGGTGGCGCCGGACAGGATTTCCAGCGGCAGCATCACCATGATCATCAGGAGGCCGAACTGCGGCATCGATCGCGCCACCGTGGCCAGCATGATGCCCAGCGCCGTGGTGGCAAAGAGGTGTAGCGCGGCGCCGACCAGGAACAGCCCGATCGATCCCGCGATGGGCACGCCGAGCACGCCCTTGACCAGGAACTGCAGCGACAGCGCGGCTGCGACCAGCACCACCAGCCCGTTGGCCCACACCTTGGC
>CANIIN010000035.1 GCA_947467405.1 Betaproteobacteria bacterium
GCCGAAAGCCAACGCCTCCAGGCGGGGCGAGCCGCTTGCGATCGCCTCCACGTTTACCATGCCCTCGACTTCCTCGATGATGGCCTCCAGGCCGATGCGCTTCTGCAGTTTGAGCTTCTTCTCGATCTGCGACAGCAGCATGTCCACCCACAGCACATCGGTTACCGAACGTGCCTTGGGCAGCATCAGCACGTCCAGACGGCCATGCGCCTGCTCCACCAACTGGATCACATCCTCGTAGGCGTATTCGGTGCCCAGGTCGTTGATGCGCACGCATACCGTCTTCCTGCCCCAGTCCAACTGGTTGACCGCGTCGATAACCTTGCGGCGCGCGTCGGCCTTCTGTGACGGCGCCACCGCGTCCTCGAGATCCAGCGTGACCTGGTCCACCGCCAGCGCGGCGGCCTTGCCCATCATCTTTTCGCTGCTGCCGGGTGCAAACAACTGGCAGCGCCGCAGGCGTTTCGAAGTACTTGTTGTCATGTTTCTTCCAGGTCGGCAGTGAACACCGACAGTGTCGGGGGTTTCCGGCGATATTGCCAATCAGAAATGCGGAAGCAGTACAGAGGGCACATCGCACCAGTACGATGCGCGACAGGTTGCAGGTTGTCAGCGTCCCTTGAAATTGGGCGGACGCTTCTCCATGAAGCTGATGCCGGCTTCGCGCAGGTCCTCGGTCGCGCCGCAGATCTTGGTGAAATCCTTGAACATCATGTTGGATTCGCCCAGCGTCTGGTAATACGACTCCCAGATCTGCCGCTTCTGCAGGCGCAGCGAGACGGGCGCGCACCAGGTTGCGATGTTCGCCGCATATTCATAGGTCACTTCTTCCAGCTTGTCGCGCGGCACGATGCGATTGAGCAGGCCCATCTGCAGCGCCTCCGGCGCCTTGACCTTGCGCCCGGAGAGCAGGAAGTCCGACGCATTGCCGTGCCCGATCAGCTTGGGCAGGATCCAGGAAGTTCCCCATTCCGCCGCGATGCCGCGCTGGACGAAGCCCGCGGCAAAGGTCACGTCGTCGGCGGAAAAACGCATGTCGGAAAAACACGCATAGCTGATACCCACCCCGGCCGTCGCGCCGTTGATCATGCAGATGATGGGCTTGCCGATCATGGGAAAGTAATTGTGCGTGGCCTGGAAATCCGGGCGGATGCCAGCGTCCATCGGCCAGAACAGTTTGCTCATGTTGCGCGGTTTGGGCGCCGGGGCCCCATCGGGCGCCGCGCTCGAGGCCCGGGCGTTCGACCGGGCGATGGCGCTGATGTCGGCGCCGACACAGAACGACTTCCCGGCTCCGGTGAACACGATGACTCGGACCTCGTCGTCCGCGTCGGCCTGGATCATGGCCGCATGCAGATCATTGGCCAGGTCGTAGTTCATGGCGTTGTGCTTGTCGGGCCGATTCAGGGTGATAGTGGCGATCCTGTTTTCGACCTTGTACAGAACGGTAGATTCGCTCATGGTGTGCTGCGCTTTCACGGAAGACTGGGATGAGGTGATTATCCGTCATTCGCCAATCGTCTTGGCGACATGGCTTCATCGCGCCGCGCTGTGGCGGTACCGCGGAACCGATTCGGCAAACCCCTCGATTGTGCAGACCTTGAGCGCCGCGTGTCGAGCACGAGTTCGTTATGCCTTATAGTCTGCGCTTCGCGAAATATTGACCAACCGATCACTTTATACAGACTCGCCAACATGGAACTCGCGCCAAAACTCCGGGAAAGCCTCTCAAAGAATCCCGACAAGCCCGCCCTCGAGTTTCAGGGCGTCTGGCACACCTGGGGAGACATCAACCGCTACGTCCAGCAGATCAACGAACTGCTGAGCGAGAAACACGTTCCCGGCAATGCCCCCATCGGACTGGTGGCGCGCAATCGCCCGCCACAGGCAGCGGCCATCCTCGGTTGCATCGCCTACGGTCGTGCCATCTCGATGATTTACGCGTTCCAGACACCCGAAACCATTGCCAAGGACGTCACGAATCTGCGCCTCGCCGCGCTGGTTGCCGAAGAACAGGACTGGACACCCGAAGTCATCACTGCTGCCAAGGCGACCGGGACTCTCGGCATCATGGTGTCGCTGCGAGGCGGCTTGTCCGTCGGCCTCGTGCCGGGGCTCGAAAACCTCGGTGCAGGCCCGCACCGCCCGCCTTTCGAGACGCCCGGCATGGAACTGCTGTCCAGCGGTACCACGGGCGCCCCCAAGCGCATCCAGATTCCCATGGCCGCATTGATTCGCGGCGTCATCAGCGCCACGCTGGGCGCCGAACCAAGTGACGACTCGCCGCCAGCCATCCTGTTCTGGCCGCTGGGCAACATTGCCGTGGTCGGACTGATCGGCAACGCCTACATCGGCAGCCGCATGGTGCTGCTGGAGAAATTCACGGTTGAAGGATTGGTCAATGCGCTGAAGACCTACAAGGCGCCGTCGCTGGGCGCCCCGCCGCCGGTGATCCGCCTGATTCTGGAGGCCAAGGTTCCCAAGGAAGACCTGGCATCGATCCAGTATGCCTACGGTGGCTCGGCTGCCCTGGAACCCGAAACACAGGAACTGTTCGAGAAGACCTACGGCATCCCGATCTACTGGGGCTACGGGGCGACGGAATTCGCCGGTACGGTGTGCACCTGGACGCCCGATCTGCGCAAGCAGTGGGGCGACAGCAAGCGTGGCAGCATCGGCAAGGCGCTGGCCGGCGCCGACTTGCGGGTCGTCGATCCGGAAACCGGGGAGGAACTTCCGCCCAACCAACAGGGCTACCTTGCCGCGCGCGTGGAAGTGCTCGGCCCGAAATGGATACGCACCACGGACCTCGCCACCATGGACGAGGACGGGTTCGTGTTCCTGCACGGCCGCGGCGACGGCGCCATTGTTCGTGGCGGGTTCAAGATCATCCCAGAGCGCGTCATCGACGTCCTGCGCCGCCATGCACTGGTCCGCGATGCGTCGGTGGTCGGTCTGCCCGACTCCATCCTGGGCCACGTTCCTGTTGCTGCCATTGAAAAGGTGGCCAATGCTCCAGCGCCCAGCGCCGCAGAGCTCGAAGCACATGTTCGCGCGCACCTGCCGTCGCATCACGTGCCGACGCGATTCATCGTTGTCGAGGAATTACCCAGAACGCCTTCCATGAAGGTCAGCCTGCAGGACGTCAAGCGGCTGTTTGACTGAAATCGTCCTGATCGCCTCCGCGTTGACGGTGCCGGTGCGGATGACCTGATCGAAGGCAACACCGGTTCCCCGTTCGGAGTTCCGACGAGCGAGATGCCCCGAGGCCCGCCAACCATGCGGGCCTTGTTCTTTTCGGCTGACGGTCACGAATGGAATATAGAACGAATGGCCCATGGCGATCATCCGCCGCTCCCTCGACCGGCCGGGCAGCACTGTGCTTACCGAGGCGACGCCTCGCCCGGTTTGATCCAGATCAATCCCGCGCACCGTCCATGCGGCATCCTTCTGATCGTTGTCCAAACAACCATTTGATGCTCCGGCTGGCCGGATTTGCCAGCTCGGCGAAAGGATCCCCACCCCGATGAACGCCCCGCTCAGCGCTCCAGCCGACCTGCTCAGACTTCGCGACCATCTATCCAGCATCTGCGCGCCCCTGGACGAGGCGCGGCACCTCCCGGGAGACGTCTATTCCTCCAAGGAGATATTTGCCCTCGAAAAGGAAAAGATATTCCGAAAGCACTGGCTGTGCGTAGCCCGCGTGGAGGAACTCAGCAAAGTCGGTGACTACCTGACCATCCGCATCGTCGGCGAACCGGTCGTGGTGGCCCGCGAGGCCGAAGGTGACGCGGGATTCGCCGTGTTCCGGAATCAGTGCACCCATCGCGGCGTCGAGGTTGCCTTCGGAGAGGGGAACGCCAAACAGTTTCAATGCCCCTACCATGCCTGGACTTTCGATATCGGCGGGCGGTTGCTGGGTGCGCCGCTGATGAAGGAATCCAAGGTCGATCTCACAAAATGCGATCTGCCCCGACTGCAGTTTGCCGTTTGGCGCGGCTGGATCTTCGCCACGCTCGATCCGAATCCGCAGCCCTTTGCCGACTACATCGGGCAGTACGAAAAGTACCTTTGGTGGTATCCCACCGACAAGTGCAAGCTGGCCATGAAGAAGGTCATCCACGTCGGCGCCAACTGGAAGTTCCTGGTCGAGAACCTGCTCGACTTCTACCATGCCTCGACCGTGCACAAGAGCACCTTCGGCAAGCAATACAAGCTGGGCAACAAGCCTCTGCCCGCCCATTGCGAGAAGAACGGCGCCTTCTTCCTCGAATGGGACGCGTCCATGCGCCCCACCGACCCCAAACTGGGCTTCTTCTCTTCCCTGCCCTGGCTGCAGGACAGGGCCGTCACGGCGACTCGCGGCTTCCTGTTCCCGAACATGCAGATGAGCGCCATCGACAGCCTGCGCATGTGGTCCATGTGGCCGGTTTCGGAAACCCAGACCGATGTGGTCGGCTATTTCATCCTGCCGGAAGAATCCTTCCGCGCCCAGGACTTCGCCAGCCAGGTCAAGAAATTCGACGCCTTCAGCGAAACCTTCCTCGCCGAAGACAAGGTTGCGCTGGAATCGCTGCAAGTGATGGCCAATTCCGATTCCTTCAAGGGCGGGCCGTTGTCGCGCTATGAAATCGGCATCCATCACCTGCTCAACCACTACGTCGACGTGATCACTTCCTGAAAGACGCGCCATGACCGCCCCAGCCATGCAAGGAACCCACCAGCCACCGCAGGCGCGGCTCGCGGCGCCAGCGGGATTGCACCACGTCGCGTACATGACGCAGGATTCGGCCGCCACGGTAGATTTCTACACCCGCGTCATGGGAATGAAATTCGTCGCGGCGGTCTCCAACAATGAAGTGCCTTCAACCGGAGACCCCTTCCCTTATCTGCACACCTTCTTTCAGATGGGCGACAGTTCGCTGATCGCATTCTTCGAATCGGTGGGCCTGCCGGCTCCGGCCAAATCCAGTCACCCCGCCTACGATGTCTTCAACCACCTGGCGTTGAACGTGTCCTCAAAAGCGGAAGTCGATCGCTGGATCCAGCATGTGAAAAGCTGCGGCCTGGAGGTCGTCGGTCCCGTCGAGCATGCCGTCATCTACAGCGCCTATTTTCATGACCCAAGTGGCGTGCGCATCGAAGTGACGACCACGCTCGATCCGGAATTCGTCAATCAGTCCGAACAGGCCTATGCCGATCTGGCTTCCTGGCAGAAGGCCAAGGAGGCGGTGCGGCGTGACGGGGGCGACAACCGGGCGCTGCTGGACTGGGTCAACGCGCGCAACGGCCAGCACAAAGTCGGCCGGTCGCATTAGGAATCCGGGTGCCTGCCACGCAGACGCGGCTTTCGGCTGTGCCAGCCGCCCCCACAGGTATTCACACCACAAAGGTCATCACATGAGCGGAGTCCATTCCGAAGTACCCGTACTCATCATCGGCGGTGGTCCGGTCGGATTCTGCCTGGCGCTGGAACTGGCCTTTCATGGCCAGCGCAGCATGGTGGTCGAGCAGGACGCCGGTACCGGCCTGGAACTGCTGGCCAAGGCCGGAACGCTGAACGAGCGCACCATGGAATTCTGCCGCCGCTGGGGCATCGTCAATGAGGTGGCCAACGCCGGTTTTCCGGAAGATTACCCGCGCGACACCTTCTACTGCACCTCTCTCAACGGCCATCTCATCGGCTCCAGCCCGATGCCCGCCACCAAGGACCGCAAACCGCCGCCTTCCGGCCCGGAAATGCTGCGCAAATGCGGTCAGCACATATTCGATCCGCTCGTCGCCAGGGCCGCTGCAGCGACCGGCAAGTGTGAAATTCGCTATAGCATGCGCTTCGAGTCCTACAGCCAGGACGCCGATGGCGTGAATGTCGAATTGAGCAATGTATCGACTGGCAAGCGCTTCACGATACGCGCCCAGTACCTGGTCGGTTGTGACGGCTCCACCAGTGCGGTGCGGCAGCAGATGGGCGTCGCCCTGCCCGGACGGCAGCTGGATTACTCCGTCAGCGCCATGATCCGGGTGCAGAACATCGAGCACTATCACCCGCTCGGCAAGGGCGAGCGCTACATGTTCATCGACAAGGCAGGCACCTGGGCCAACATGACCACGGTCAATGGCGTCGACCTGTGGCGTTTTACCCTTTTGGGTTCCGAGGACAAGCTTGATCTCGCCCGACTGGACATGCGCAAGGAAATAAATCGCGCCTTGGGTCGTGACGACATCCCCTACGAAGTCATGCGGGTAGTGCCATGGCGCCGCGCCCAGACCCATGCCGTCCGGTACCGCGACGGTCGCGTGCTGCTCGCCGGTGACGCGTGCCACACCACATCACCCACCGGCGGGCATGGATTGAACACCGGCATCGGCGATGTCGCCAGCGTCGGCTGGATGCTGGACGCGGTGATGTCAGGCTGGGGTGGCCGGCACTTGCTCGATGCCTATGAAATCGAACGTCGACCCGTGGCCATCCGCAATCTCGGCAACTCCACTGAAAATTACGAAGTCTGGCTGGATCACACCGGCTACGAACGCGTGTTCGATGAAGGTCCCGACGGCAATTCGTCGCGTCGCGCCATTGGCGCCCGCCTCGCCGCGGCGCTCAAGCAGGAATGGCATTCGCTGGGCATCGGCATGGCCTACAACTATTACTGTTCCCCGATCGTCTATCCGGATGGCTCCAAGGCGCCGCCGGATGAACCCTCCACGTACATCCAGACGTCACGCCCCGGGCATCGTGCGCCGCATGCGTGGCTGCCCGACGGTCACTCCACTCTCGATCTGTTCGGGCACGGGTTCACACTCCTGATACTCGGTTCGAATCCACCCGACACGGCCGCCTTCGAACAGGCCGCTCTCCGCATCGGCTTTCCGCTCACCGCGCATGCGCTCCCACAGCCGGACATCGCCGCTCTGTATGTGCGAAAAATGGTATTGGTTCGCCCCGACGGCATGGTGGCGTGGCGGGGCGATTCCCTGCCTGCCGATGTCGATGAATTGCTGGATATCGTTCGCGGCAGCCCGGCCGGGGCCAATCGACAGCGCGGGCACATGCAGGACACGCCGGCGTTGCGCAAGACGGCATGACAGTCCCACCAACTGAAAAGACAATGGGGGCACTTGCCCCCATTGTTCATTACCCTCCGATGGATCTACGAAGTGAATCCACTCAATCAGCCGTGATCAATCCTCGGCCTTCAGACCTGCGCTCACCACCAACTTGCGCAGTTTCTCGTAGTCGACACGAATTGAAGCCTGTGCTTCGGCCGACGTGCCAGGGTCAACGCCAAACCCGGCAGCCGTGAGGCGGTCAACAATCGGCTTGTCCTTCAGAATCGCCACGAACTCGGCATTCAGCCTTGCCATGATGTCCTGCGGCGTTCCACCCGTCGCGAATACATAGAACTTCGCCACCATGGAAAAGTCCGGAAGTCCCCCTTCGGCGATGGTCGATACCCCGGGCGCTGCAACCTCGCGCTTAGTGCTCGTCACCCCGATGGCGACAGCCTTTCCGCCTTGCGCCAATTGCGCGCCGGCCCCCACGCCCATGATGGCCAGTTCAATATCGCCGGCTAGCAGCGCATTGGTCGCCGGTCCGGTTCCCTTGTAGGGAATGTCGAGCATCTTGATGTTGCCGAGTTGTTCCAGCAGTTTGAAGCTCAGGTAGTGGTGGGTGCTGTGGCCGAGGTGGGCAAACTTGACCTGTCCCGGCTTAGCCCTGGCCGCCGCCAGCAGTTCGGCCAGATTCTTGAATCCGGCCTGCTGGCTGGTCATGATGATCAGCGGCACATTGGCGATTTTCGTGACGGGAATAATGTCCTTGAAGCTGTTGTACGGCAGCTTCATCTGGTAAGCCTCATGCACGGTGATGTTGTCACCCGTTACCAGCAGTGTGTAACCGTCCGGCGCCGCCTGGGCCACTGCGGTAATGCCGATAATGGTGTCGCCACCGGGACGGTTTTCAACGACCACGGACTGATTCACCCGCCTGGAGAACGCGTCGCCCAGCAAGCGGCCGATCAGGTCTCCACCGCCGCCCGGCGGGAACGGCACCACCATGCGGATCGGTTTGTTCGGATACCCCTGGGCCAGTAAGACTTGCGGGTTCATCGTCACCAGGATCATGGCGGCGAGCACGAGAATTTTGCTGATTTTCATTCGGATGATTCCTTTCATTTCCAGAAAATGTTGACTTCACGCCGGCACAAACAACGGCACCGTCACGCCTGTTGCCAGCTTCGACGGCCGCATGACCACCGGCATCCCAACCTGAATGTCCTGCAAATCGCAGTCCGCCATGTTCGCAAGCAGCCGTGGCCCCTCGGCAAGCTCAACGCTGACCACCGCATACGGCACGGCGAAGGCCGGATGGTAGGCAAGATGGACGATGGCGCAGGAATGAACCTTCCCCTGCCCGCTGGCCGGCACCCACTGCAGGTCTTGCGCAAAACACTGGTTACAGATCAACTCGCCGAGCTGGACAGCCTCGCAACGCGAACACTTCTGCACGCACAGCACACCCTGTTCCAGCGAATCAAAGAACGGCTTCGATATAAAGTCCGGTTCCGGGGACGGCCTGCTGTCGAAAGCAATCGGGGTTGTCATGAGTCGATAGCCCATTGGCTGCAGGGAGGGTTCATGCCGCGACTCATCGCAAGGACCGGTGCGGACTAAGCAGAAGGTTGGCGTGGTAATCCATTCGACCGCCTTCATTGGTGACCAGGACCAGGTCATGCTTTTCGCATTGGCGCGCACCAGCCTGACCACGCGCCTGCTGGATCGCTTCCTCGACCGGTGTCATGCCTTGCAGGTAATAACCCGACAGGTGTCCTCCCCCGGTATTGGTCGGCAGCCTGCCGCCGGGCGCAATCGCCCCGCTGGCAACGAACGCGCCGCCTTCGCCCCTGGCGCAGAACCCGTATTCCTCCAGGCTCACCAGCGTCAGGTAGGTGAATGCGTCATAGATCTCGCAGATATCGACATCGCGAGCCGTGATGCCGGCCATGCCGAAGGCCGTTGCCGCGGCCAGTCTTGCGCCCGACGTGACCTCGGCATCGTGGCCGCGCTGATCCAGCGTCGCCGGGTGCCCCTGCCCCATGCCGACGATGTGCACCGGCGGTTGAGCGGACGCCAGCGCCCGCTCCGAGGTGGTGACGAGCACCGCCACCGCGCCGTTGACCGGCATGGCGCAATCGAACAGGCGGAACGGCTCCACAATCCAGCGCGCCGCGAGGTAATCCGCCATGGTGAGCGGCTTTCGCAGCACGGCCCGCGGATTGAGCTGCGCCCACTGGCGCGCGGCCACGGCGATGGCGCCGAAGTGCTCCGTCGTAGTGCCGTACAACTCCATGTGACGGCGGGCCGCGATGGCATGGGATGCGGCTCCGCCGAACAATCCGGATGAATAGCGCAGCCCGCGCAAGCCTTCCGCGGACTTGATGCGGCTGAACGACTCGCGAGTCGCCTTGCCCGGCTTCAACGGCGCATCGGCGAAAACGCACAGGACATTGGTGGCCATGCCGCAACTGACGGCCATGGCGGCAACCTGAATGGACTGAATGGCGCTGGTACCTTCGCCATGCAGCAGTTGCAACAAGCGCAGGTCGCGCAACCCGGCAAGTCGTTGCAGGTCGAGGTCCAGATCCTTGGATGTCGCCGCACCGCTGCGCGTGATGATCAGGCCGTCGACCGACCGGCGGTCAAGACCGGCATTATCCAGGGCATTGCCGATGGCCTCGACAGCTAGGATTGCAGCCGGCGGCGTTTCCTCGCGCGTCAATCCCGCAACGCCCAGACCGGCGATGGCTGCATTCAACGCCTGCGCCATCAGCGCGCCCCGCCAACAATCCGCAAGTGCACTGCTGCACTCAAATCAGGAACGCCATGTTGGGGATGGGCGCATCGTTGTTGACCAGCAGCACCTTCTTGCCGCTCATCTTGAAACTGCCGCCATCCGGGCGCAACCGATAAATCGTGCGGCCGGCCCACGTCACCAGGCGCGCATGACGCGACTCGACCAGCAGGAAGTTCGCCTCCACCACCAGTACGCCGCTGGCGTCCTCGGGCTTGGTCTCGATGTTGGAGATGAGACGCCGCATGCGTGACACCGGCGCCTGTGCGTGACGCTGGCCGGTCTTCAGCTGACGGATGCGGCTGGCGATCCGTGCACGGTTGTCATAGATATAGGAGATCTGACGCGACGGATCGATGTCGTCCCCGCCGGCCGGAACCCAGTACAGCGCATCGTCGGCCCACAGGGCTTCCCACTCATCGTAACGATGCTCGTCCTGCAACCGCGCTTCGAGGTAGAGAAACTGTTCCACGACATTCCGGTCGGCCTGGCCCTGTACGCCAGCCTTGACGTTCTGGAGCGCGCTCATGCCTGTTCTCCCATGATGTCCCGATAATGCCGCCAGAAACCCCGCTGCGAGGTTTCATCCATCAACCCGGCCGTGCGCGTTCCATCGGCGTTGTGAACTTCGGTATGCAGGCCGCGCGCCAGGATCAGCCATTCCGGCTTGCTGGCAGCCAGTCCGCGTTGCGTGTGCTCGGAGATTTCCGCATCGTCCGCGATGAGGAATCCGGCCGGCCCCAGCGCCCCTTCGCCGCGGCGCAGCGAACGTTCATTCAGTTCCGCACCGCCCTTCAGCACGATGGGCGTCGTGAGGTGCAGCGTCTCGCCGGCCGACACAGGCTGAACGATCATGATGGCCATCTCGGCCAGGAACAGATTCGGGAAAATCATGGCATGCGGCGGTCCCATCACCATGCGCCGGTGTGCCTCCTGGTCGCCGTAGGACTTCTTCATGGCCGCCACGTAGCCCGGAAGCCGATCCGGATCCACACCGCCGCTCCAACGAAACGGCTTGTCCTTGGAGAGATAGTCCGATGCATGGTCGATGTCGCTGTGGCCCATGCCGAGATCCCGCGCGTGCGCCGGCGAGGTGTCCTTGCGGTCGCGGACTGTGGCGAAGGTGCGATTGGCGCGCAGCAGCGAGCCATGCGTGAACGCCGCGTGATAGCCATCCACCTGGTTCTCCACGATCATCTTCCAGTTGCCGGTGAAACGATGCTTCATCCAGCCGGCATTCAGATCGAGTTTTCCCTCCGGCGACAGGCCCACCAGCATGTCGATCATCTCCCGCCCGTGACCCAGGTGCTCCATCAGGCTGATGCCCTGATCGACCAGGCTGGCGAAGACGAAGCCCTGGTAGGACTCCTGGCGCGCCACCGTGGCCATGCCGGACTGGCCATAGTCGAAGTCGTCCTTGTAACCATTGGGAAACGGCACCCCGGCCAGTTCGCCTTTCATGTTGAAAGACCAGCCGTGATAAGCACATTGCAACTGCTTCACGTGGCCCTTCTCCGTCACGCAGACACTGTTGCCGCGATGCGAACATTTGTTATAGAGGATGTGCACGCCTTCTTCGCTGCGGGTCAGCACCACCGACTGCAAGCCGATCTGCTTGACGACGAAATCACCCGCTTCCGGCACCTCGCTCTCGTGGCC
>CANIIN010000036.1 GCA_947467405.1 Betaproteobacteria bacterium
ATGGCAGCCAGTTCGGCTAGGGCAGGGGCCATCTCGTGAACCGGATTCCGTGCCAGATGCGGATAGGCAATGTGGCCTTGCACGCCCTTGATGACCAGTTTGGCTGACAGCGATCCGCGGCGGCCATTCTTGATGGTGTCACCCAGAACCTTCACGGAAGTCGGTTCGCCGAGGATGCAATAATCGATCGATTCGCCGCGGGATTTGAGCAGTTCGACCACCCTCACCGTGCCATCGACTGCATCACCTTCCTCGTCCGAGGTCAGGAGCAGGGCTATGCTTCCGGGGTGTTCCGGATTTGCAGCGAGAAATTGCTCGATTGCCACGACAAAACCGGCTAGGGACGTCTTCATGTCGGCAGCGCCGCGGCCGTATAGATAGCCATCACGCTCAGAAGGTTGGAATGGATCGCTTGTCCACTGGCTTAGAGGGCCGGTTGGTACGACGTCAGTGTGGCCCGCAAAACAGACGATCGGCGCAGTTGTTCCCCTGCGCAGCCATACATTTGTAACGCCACCGGCATTCACGAATTCAGCCTTGAATCCTATGGCCGACAATCGATCCGCGATCAGTCTTTGGCAATCACCGTCGGCCGGCGTGACTGATTTCCTGGAAATCAGCTCCCGCGCCAGTGCCAGCGTCGGTTCCTGCACTACTCCATTCGTGCTCAATTGGTCACCGGAATAATTTGCGCTGACTGAAGTCGTTTGGAAGAACGGGAAATGCTCATTGATCGGCTCAATTCCTCAGGTAGATTCGCCAGTGTGCAGCTTGAATTCACTGAATGAGCCAGCAGCCGCCATCGGTTTCTGTTCGGCATTTTCGGACTTGCCACCATTGCCACCACCGCCCAATGCGCTTCCCGCTTCAGTGTTGTTGATCAGCCAGAGCAGGTTGGTTGCCGAGTCCGCATTGGCCAGCGCCTCTTCCTGCGTGATGGATCCTTCCTGAAGCATCTTGAAAAGACTCTGTTCGAAAGTCTGCGATCCCGGCGACAGGCTTTTCTCCATCGCCTCCTTCATCTCGCTGATATCGCCTTTGGCAATCAGTTCCGACATGTGGCGGGTATTCAGCATCACCTCGACAGCCGCATTTCGCCCCCCATCCTTGTTCTTCACGAGACGTTGTGAGATGACCGCCTTCATGGTGGCCGACAGATCCTCCAGCAGTGCGGGGCGGTTTTCCAGCGGATAAAAGCTGATGATGCGATTCATGGCGTGATAGCTGTTGTTTGCATGCAGCGTGGCGAGGCAAAGATGGCCCGACTGCGCATAAGCAATGGCGGCCGCCATCGTGTCCTTGTCGCGGATTTCCCCGATGAGGATGCAGTCGGGGGCCTGTCTCAGCGCATTCTTCAACGCAATCTTGAAATCGAGCGTATCGGTTCCAACTTCACGCTGGTTGACGATGCATTTCTTGTTCTGGAATATGAATTCGACCGGATCTTCAAGCGTCAGGATGTGTCCGGGCTTCTGCTCGTTGCGATAGTCAAGCATCGCAGACAGGGATGTCGATTTTCCGGAGCCGGTCGATCCCACCATCAGTATCAGACCGCGCTTCTCCATGATGATCTCCTTGAGTACCTCAGGCAATTTGAGGGACTCGAAGGGCGGGATGGTTCCGGGAATGTAGCGAATGACAATGGCGGGAGAGTTCTTCTGACGAAATGCACTGATTCGGAAATTACCGACGCCCTCGAGCGCCGCGGCGGTATTCAGTTCCAGGGTCTCTTCAAACTCCTTCTTCTGCCGGTCATTGACTACCTCGTATAGCAGGTTGGTGATCGTCGTCGAGTCCATGATCTGCTGGCTGATAGGTATTGCCGTGCCGTTGATCTTGATGTTGATGGGGGCGCCAACCGACATGAAGATATCGGATGCCTTCTTGTCAGCCATCAACTGGAAAAGACGCTTCATTGCCGACATGTGTTACCTCAACGCATATTGAGCAGGCGTCGAATGGCGCCTGCGAATGAGCTGAATAAGCGGGGAATCAGTCGCCACGCAGCAGGTCGTTGATACTTGTCTTGGCCCTTGTCTGGGCATCAACACGCTTGACGATCACCGCGCATGCAAGCGAGTATTTCCCATCGGCCGACGGGAGAGAACCCGGCACTACAACAGATCCGGAGGGCACGCGTCCCATGTGAATCTTGCCCGTAGCGCGATCGTATATGCGCGTACTTTGGCCGATGAAAACACCCATCGAGATGACGCTGTTCTCTTCGACAATGACCCCTTCGACGATCTCGGACCGCGCGCCGATGAAGCAATTGTCCTCGATGATTGTCGGGTTTGCCTGTAGTGGTTCGAGCACGCCGCCGATTCCCACGCCACCGGAAAGGTGCACGTTCTTCCCGATCTGCGCACAGGAGCCCACCGTGGCCCAAGTGTCGACCATCGTGCCCTCGTCAACGTAGGCGCCGATATTCACATAGGAGGGCATCAGGATGACATTGCGTGCGATGAATGAGCCCCGTCGCGCTACGGCAGGTGGGACGACGCGAAAGCCCGCGGCCGCAAAATCAGCCTGCGTGTAGGTGGAGAATTTGGTCGGAACCTTGTCAAAATACTGTGCGGTTCCTCCGGCCATGACGACGTTGTCATAGAGCCGAAATGAAAGCAGGACGGCCTTCTTGACCCATTCATTGGTCTTCCACTCGCCACCGGCCTTTTCCGCCACGCGCAGCGAGCCTGCATCCAGTTGCTTGATGACGCTCTCGACTGCATCCCTTATAACGGCTGAAGCACCGGCTGGACTGATGGAAGCGCGATCATCCCAAGCGGATTCGATGGTTTTCTGTAATTGCGACATATTGTCCCGTATCAGTTTTCTTGAATTGAATATCCGCATTGGCGGATTCTGGAAGGAGGCATTCCTTCAGCCACGCTTCGAAAATGCAACGATGCGCTCGGCAGCCTCAACGCATTCGCCAAGGCTTGCTACCAGGGCAAGTCGAATAAATCCCTTTCCGGGATTGACGCCATGCGCGTCTCTCGCCAGAAAGCTGCCCGGCAAGACCGTGACATTATAGGCTTTGAACAGTTCACGGGCGAAGACTGTGTCTTCCTGAACGGTTCGCGCCCAAAGATAGAATCCTCCATCCGGCATGCTGGTTTTCAGCACATCTTCCAGAATGGGAAGTACCGCTCGGTATTTCTCTGAATACAAGCGGCGATTTTCGACCACATGGGCTTCATCCCGCCACGCGACGATGCTGGCTGACTGAACCGCTGGCGCCATTGCGCTGCCGTGATAAGTGCGATAAAGCAGGAATGGCTTGATCAAACTCGCGTCACCAGCCACAAATCCGGATCGCATTCCCGGTACATTCGAACGCTTTGACAGGCTGGAAAAGATCAGGATACGGCGAAAGTCAGTCCTGCCAAGTTGATGAGCGGCCTGCAATGCGCCTATTGGCGGATGAGCTTCGTCGAAATACAGTTCGGAGTAGCACTCGTCGGATGCGATGCAGAAGTTGTAGCGATCGGCCAAGGCGAAAACCTCGCGCCACTCTTCCAATGCCATGACCCGGCCCGTCGGGTTCCCCGGGGAACAGACATAGAGGAGTTGGGTTCGGCGCCAGACTTCCTCCGGCACACTCGCAAAGTCCGTGGCAAAGTCGTTCGCGGCGATCGTATTGACATAATACGGTTCGGCGCCGGCCAGGATGGCGGCACCCTCGTAGATTTGATAGAAGGGATTGGGGCAGACGACGATCGGCCCTCCATCTGCCGAATGACGGGTTCTGTCGACAACGGTCTGAGCAAATGCGAATAGTGCTTCGCGTGATCCGTTCACAGGTAGCACCTGTGTACCCGGGTTGAGGGCGGGCAAACGGTATCGGCGAACCAGCCACTCGGCGATAGACTGACGAAGCGCGGGCATACCTGCTGTGGCCGGATAGGCCGCCAATCCCGAAAGATTATCCGTTACCGCCTGACTGATGAAATCCGGCGTCTTGTGCTTGGGTTCACCGATTTGCAGCGGTATTGGTCGAAGTTCCGGATTGGCCACCACACCGGACATCAGTGCTGTCAGTTTTTCGAAGGGGTAGGGCTGAAGCCGGGACAGGTCTGGATTCACGAAATTTCATTCCGAGGCAAGGAGTTGATAAGGGCTAGCGGCCCTGGCAAACGATTCGTTCACGATTCGCGTGCGCCACGAGGAGGCACTGAAGTCTGAGCGGGCAGTTATCCGGCGGTGCTGGGCGGGGCGTCCTGATGCGGAAGGTCAATGAGCGCGGTAGCCTCCCAGCCCGGTTTGCGGTGTTCAGCGACCACTGTGGTGAATATTCCTCCGCGAACATAGAAACGTCCGGTCAAGCGGGCAAAGCGTGGGTTGATTGCCTTGACGATGTCATCAAGAATCTTGTTGGTCACGGCCTCATGAAATGCGCCCTCATTGCGAAAAGACCAGATGTACAGCTTCAGCCCCTTCAATTCAACGCACTTCTTGTCCGGAATATAGTCCAGGAAAAGTGTCGCAAAATCCGGTTGTCCCGTCATCGGACACAGGCACGTGAATTCGGGAATCTGCATGCGAATCAGGAAGTCCCTGTGGGGACTGGGATTCTTGAACGTCGGAAGGTTCTTGGCGGGTTTGGTTGCCATACTGTGGGATCCTAAAAGTCGGTCAGATCGGCGTTTTTCACGGCGGTCTGGAAGGACGGGATGGTATTATATTCGCCGAGCCTTGAACCCGCCGCTGCGGGACAACAATAAGACGTACTTTATTGATACTTCACCCCGATTCCGGTTCATATCCGGCCCTCTGTCATATCGAAATCGCCCGTGCGCCTTACACAAATAAAACTAGCTGGATTCAAGTCGTTTGTTGATCCTACCCAGGTCCAGGTTCCTGGCAGCCTGGTCGGCGTTGTCGGTCCCAATGGCTGTGGAAAATCCAACATTATCGATGCCGTTCGCTGGGTTCTGGGCGAGTCCCGCGCATCCGCCCTGAGGGGCGAGTCCATGCAGGACGTCATCTTCAATGGATCGACGCTTCGCAAACCGGTCTCCCGGGCGAGCGTGGAGCTTATATTTGACAACAGCTTGGGCAAGGCAGCCGGGCAATGGTCGCAATACGCCGAGATTTCAGTCAAGCGCATTTTGACCCGTGAAGGCGACTCGTCTTATCACATCAATAACACGCAGGTGCGTCGGAAGGATATCCAGGACATTTTCATGGGTACCGGCCTTGGGCCTCGCGCATACGCGATCATTGAGCAGGGAATGATTTCCCGGATCATCGAGGCCAAGCCCGAAGAACTGAGAGTTTTTCTCGAAGAGGCGGCGGGAATATCTAAATACAAGGATCGCCGCAGGGAAACCGAAAATCGCCTGGCTGATACGCGCGATAACCTTGCTCGTGTCAGCGATATCCGCCAGGAACTTGGAACACAGATCGAGAAGCTCGAGAAGCAGGCGGAACTTGCACGCCGATTCAATGAGTTGTCCGGGGAGCGGCAGCACAAGCAGAATCTGCTCTGGGTACTTCGACGGCAGGATGCAGAAGGAGAGTCCCAGCGCTTTCAGCGTGAGATATCCGAGGCGGTCAACAGCCTTGAAGCAGAAACAGCACGATTGCGGCAGATCGAAGCCCAGCTTGAACAAACGCGGGAAGAACATTATGCGGCCGCGGATGCTCTGTCGGCCGCGCAAGTTGAACTGTACAAGGCGAATTCAGAGGTTTCGCGCATCGAGGCCGAGATCCGCTTCATTTCCGAGACCCGTCAGCGCATCGATGCGCAACTTGCTCAATTTTCGATGCAACGGGATAACGGTCAACGTCAAGAGGGGGAGCTGGCCGAGGCCGCCGCGCTTTGGTTTGCCCGTTTGGCTGAAGCACAGTCCCGATGCGAAACAGCCGCCGCACAAGTGGACGAAGCCGCAGCAAGACTCCCCGACCTGGAGGACGCAGCAGCCCAGGCGCGGAGAACTCTCGACGAGCGGCGTCGGCAATTAAGCCAGGCGGAGCAGAGTTTACAGCTAGAGCAGACGCATCTTGAGCATGCGGAACGCACGCTGAACGCGTTGACTTCGAGGCAGGAGAGATTGCAGTCGGAGCAGGCATCCTTGCCACAACCCGACACGGCTCTCAGGATCGAGAATGAAGTTGAGTTGGCCGCGCTTGCCCAAGAGTCCGAAGTTCAGCGAGGCATGCTGGAGGGGCAGGTTTCGGCAAGAGGCGCGGCTCAGGCAGCACGGCAAATTGCATCGCAAAGTCTCCAGTTGCATGGGCGCGAACTGTCCAACATCAAAGGCCGCCTCGACGCATTGCGCCGCATCCAGAGTCAAGTCGATGAAAATGCGCAAATCCATGACTGGATCGATGCCCAGGGTCTCGCGACGCTGCCCCGTTTGTGGCAGAAAATTCGCGTAGCCGATGGATGGGATGTCGGTGTCGAAGCAATCCTTCGTGACCGCCTGCATGCCATCGAGATAGACGATCCAGCGCAACTTCAACGCCTGCTCGATTCCCCGCCGCCAGCCAAAGTTGCCGCTTTTTCAAAGGGAGACGATTTTGCTTTGGCGGGTGTCCCGGGCCTGACCCCGATAGCTAATCGAGTGACCGTACTTGATCCCCGCCTGAAATCCATCATCAATGCATGGCTGAGAGATTGCTACGAGGCGGAAGGCACGCCTAGCCCATCGACGCGCACCAGTCTTCCACCCAGCGTAACGCTGGTCAATCGTGCCGGGCATCAATTTACTCGTTATGGCATCGCATTCCATGCGCCGGATCCGGCAGATTCAGGAATATTCGCCCGTCAGGCAGAAATTGAAGGCTTGGATGCGGAGCACGGCAGGACGTCGGCGGCCGTTGACTCTGCACAGGTGGAGTTGGAACGGATCGAACTGGAGTTGTCCGGGATCGAGGGCGAAGTCTCCAGACTGGCCCAAGCCGAGGTGGACCTGAAGCAGCGTATCCATGAATATGAGATGCGCCAGTTGCAACTCGTGCAAAACGAGGCCAGGCTGACCGAGCGCGGAGCCCAACTCAACAGTGAACTTGAGGTCGTTACCAGCGAGATCATGGAGGAGGCGTCGCGAAAAGCCGAAGCCGAGTCGCGTATTGACGAGGCCGGTAGGCTGATTGAGGAAGCACGTATTATCGTTGTCGAGGCGCAGCAATCGCATGAGACGGCATCGCGTGCGCTCGACGACCATCGCCAACTGAATTCGAATCTCGAACGCGAAGCTCAGGAAGCCGATTTTGCCGAGCGTGAATGCAAGGGAAAACTCAGTGAAATCGAGCGAACAGTCCAGAGTGTAGGTGAGCAAGTCGCCATGGCGATCGGACAGATCGAACGACTTCAGGCTGAAGTGTCCGAACTTCAGGACGAAGCTCTCAAGCAGCAATTGCAGGAAACGCTTTCCCTACGTGTCGGATTCGAGCAGACACTTACCGATGCAAGGTCCAGGCAAGAGTCCGCCACCTCCACCTTGCGTGAGGCGGAAGAGGCCAAATCAGGTACGGAAGACAAGCTTCAGCCGTTACGCGACGGTATTGCGGACGCACGCCTGAAGGAGCAGGCCTCCAGATTGAGTTTTGACCAGTTCTCTGTGCAATTAAGGGAGTCCGGAGTCGATGACGAAGGGATGCTTACGCTGGCTGGTGAATTGAGGCCCGGGCAGAAGGCTGCGCCTCTTCAAACCGAAATTAATCGCCTTAGCAACGGAATTGCAGAACTTGGCGCGATCAACATGGCGGCGCTTGATGAATTGGCTACCAACCAGGAGCGCAAGGATTTTCTCGACTCACAGGCCGAGGATCTCAGTTCGGCCCTGGAAACTCTTGATAACGCGATTCGCAGGATTGACCGCGAAACGCGCGAGATGCTCCAAAACACGTTTAATACCGTCAATGGTCATTTTTCGCAGATGTTTCCTGCCCTTTTCGGCGGTGGCGAAGCGCATCTTCTGATGTCCGGCGAAGAAATTCTCGATGCCGGCGTTCAGGTTATCGCCCGCCCGCCTGGAAAGAAGAACTCGACCATTCATCTGCTGTCGGGAGGCGAGAAGGCACTAACCGCCATCGCACTGGTCTTCTCGTTCTTCCAGCTCAACCCCGCGCCATTCTGCCTGCTGGATGAGGTTGATGCGCCGCTGGACGATGCAAATACGGTACGTTTCTGCGATCTCGTCAGCAAGATGTCGGCGCACACGCAATTCCTTTACATCAGTCACAACAAGATCACCATGGAAATGGCCACCCATCTTGTCGGAGTGACTATGCAGGAGAGAGGCGTGTCGAGAGTCGTCGCTGTTGATATTGATGAAGCTCTACAACTGAGGGAGCCGGTGGCAGCATGAGCGAGTTGCAGATCGGGTTGCTGGTCATTGGCGTTGTCACCATCGCCGCGGTCATCGCCTATAACAAGATTCAAGATCTGAAATACCGCCGACTGGCCGAGAATAATTTCGCTTCAAGTCATGAAGACGCACTGCTTGAGCCGGCAGAAAAGTCTGCGCAGCCGATGGCAGTCGTGCATGCTGCGGACGAATTCGAGGAGCCTTCCCCGACAACCATCCAAAAGGCTCGAATCGAGCCGACCATGGCCGACGACTCGGCGCCGTCCAATAATGGCATTGCAGATTCTGACGCTGTGATTCCGACCTCAATTGGAGATGAGTACGAGGCAATCTTCTGCACAGCCAGGATGTCCGGAAGCAACCCATTGAATACAGCACAGTTGGCGGAGGCATTCGACGCGGTACGCCAAGCATTCTCCAAACCTTCCCGACTGTTGGCTTGGAATCGCGCAACGCAAGGCTGGGTTGATGCGAAGGAGGGCGGCGCCGATACGTGTCACTTCTCGGCCGGCATCCAGTTGGTGGACAGGCAGGGGGCCATTAGTGTTGACGAGTTGGCTCATTTCCAGGCAAGTGCCACCGGTTTTGCCGACGAGTTCAAACTAGGCATGGAGCCAGTTGACCTGGCTGAGCCGCAGGAAAGAGCGCGCAAGATCGATGATTTCTGCTGCGACGTGGACATTCAAATAGTTTTGCATCTCGTCAGTGCGGATAAACCATTTGCGGGAACAAAAATCCGCGCCATCGCCGAAGCGGATGGATTCCAGGCAGATAGTGACGGGCTATTCAAGCGATTTGATGAGGAGGGACGTTGTCTCTATACCCTCGCAAACGGCGAGGGTGGCGTGTTCATGCTGGACACAATGAAAAATTCGACTTCAAGTTCGATCTCTCTGCAATTCGACTTGCCGCGAGTTCCCGGCGGCATAGCCACATTCGATCACTTTTGCTCGGCAGCTTCCAGATTTGCGATGGCACTCGGTGCCCGGTTGGTGGATGACAATCGTGTCGAAATTGGCGCCGGTGCATTGAAGAGCATTCGCGAGCAGGTGGGACAGGTGCAGGCCAGAATGAGCGCTGCAGGATTCCCTCCGGGGTCTCCGGTTGCTCTCAGGCTATTCTCCTGATTCGTCGGCATGCATGATTTGACGGACGCAACTGCCAGAGCGGTGGTTCTGCGTGCTGAAATCGGCGAGCACAACCAACGCTATTACGTTCTGGATGACCCGCAAATTCCTGACGCCGAATACGATCGGCTCTTCAGGGAGTTGGAGGATATCGAGGCGGAGTTCCCGCAGTTGCGATCCGTCGACTCACCCACACAGCGGGTCGGATCTACTCCCGTGGAAAAGTTTCTCCCGGTTGAGCACGTCGTTCCAATGCTGTCGCTCAGCAACGCATTCACCGACGAGGATATCCGGAATTTCGACCGTCGCTCGCGTGAAACCCTGGAGCTCACTACGATTGAATACTCTGCCGAGCCCAAGTTCGATGGCCTGGCAGTGAATCTTCGATTCGAGCGAGGCATCTTCGTTCGAGGAGCCACGCGGGGAGACGGATCGACAGGTGAGGATGTTACGCAGAACCTTCGGACTATCCGGAATATTCCCTTGCGCCTGAGCGGCTCAGCGCCGGAAATTCTGGATGTGAGGGGAGAGGTGATTCTGTTCAAGGACGACTTTGAACTTCTCAATCATCGGCAACGGGAAGCTGGAAACAAGGAGTTCGTCAACCCCAGAAATGCCGCAGCGGGAAGTCTTCGGCAGCTAAATCCCAAGATTACCGCTTCAAGACCGCTGCGTTTTCTAGCGTATGGCCTAGGGCATATTCTCCCCCAAAATCAGTTTCGCAAGCACTCGGAAACACTTTCCTGGCTCAAGTCCCTCGGCATTCCTGTCAGTACAGAAGCGCGAATCGTGACGGGGCCGGACGGATTGCAGACCTACTATGAGTCTCTGCAACTTCGCCGTGAATCCTTGCCGTACGAAATTGACGGCGTTGTATACAAAATAAACGAAACCGCTCTCCAGGAGCGCATGGGCTTTGTTGCTCGAGCGCCCCGTTTTGCCATCGCATATAAGTTCCCGGCCCAGGAAGCGCTGACGGTGGTGCTTGACATTGACATTCAGGTAGGACGGACAGGGGCACTGACTCCAGTTGCGCGGCTCAGTCCCGTATTTGTTGGCGGCGTTACCGTAACGAATGCGACACTCCACAATGAGGAAGAACTTCGCCGGAAGGACATCTGGATCGGTGATACGGTCGTTGTTAGAAGAGCAGGTGACGTCATCCCGGAGGTGGTCCGGTCGCTACCGGAGAGGCGTCCGGGAACAGCAAGAACTTTCGCGATGCCGACACGGTGTCCGATCTGCGGATCAGCGGTATCAAGGCCATCCGATGAGGCTGTCGCACGCTGCACAGGTGGAGCGGTTTGTCCTGCGCAGAGAAAGCAGGCTCTCATGCATTTCGCATCCCGTCGTGCCATGAATATCGAAGGATTGGGCGACAAGCTCATTGATCAGATCGTTGATGCCGGACTGGTCACGACAGCGGCCGACATTTATTCATTAAGCCAGCAGTCGCTGGTTGACCTTCCTCGAATGGGGGAAAAGTCGGCAAAAAACGTGATCGAGAGCATATTGAACTCGCGTCGCACGACTCTGGCACGCTTCATTTACGCCCTTGGAATTCGAAATGTTGGCGAAGCCACTGCCGCGGAACTAGCCAGATACTTTGGTAATCTGAATGCCTTGATGGTTGCTGACATTGAGCAGTTGCAGGATGTCCCTGACATAGGGCCGACGGTTTCGGAATCCATATGTGATTTCTTTGCGGACACCCGCAACCGGGACAACATAGACCGGCTGCAGGCGGCAGGGGTGAGTTGGGATGAGACGCTTGCCGGTTCCGGTCAAAGCAGGGGGCCGCTGTCAGGCCATACCTTTGTGCTCACCGGAACGCTGCGAACAATGACACGTGACGAAGCTCGTGTGCGGATTGAGCAAAGCGGGGGGAAAGTACTGGGCAGCGTCTCAAAGAAGACGAAGTGGGTGGTGGCTGGTGAAGATGCAGGCAGCAAGCTGGAAAAAGCCCATGCTCTTGGAGTGAGCGTCATTGACGAAAATGAATTGTTGGGTCTTCTAATCAAGTAAGG
>CANIIN010000037.1 GCA_947467405.1 Betaproteobacteria bacterium
ACGTAGGTGCCGCTGGCGGTGATGCTGCCAAAGGTGTTGCGGCCCGCTTCGCGATCGATGTGAAAAGGCAGCGGATCCCATTCCTTCGCGAACGCCACCATATCCTCTTCGACCATCAGCATGCTCGGGCCGGTCACCTTGTCGCCCGGCACCACGTCTTCGAAATAGCGCAATTCCATCAGCGTGTTTCCTTCTTGTTCTTTACTGCGTCGGTTGCGCTGCCGGCTTCCTCCAGCAGCAGCACGCTGCCGGCCGGGAAGCGGCGTTTGAAATGCTCCGGGTGCGGCGAGTTATTGAAGCTGATGCCGACTGCCGGCTTCTTGCTCTCCATGCTCGACAGGCGCTCCACGCTGGCGACTTCGAGTCGCCGCGACGGCGTCTCGCCGAAGGCGATCATGGGCGACTGCTGACCCACCGCCACGCTGCCGGACTGCACGTGGCCCAGCAGGATCAGCCCTCGTCCGGGAATCATCATCACGTTGTGCACTTCCACTACAGCGCCCATGGGGCTTGTCCTTGCTTGGTTCCGATGGCGCGGATTGCGCCGCCTGTCTCCTCGACCAGTCTCGTGTCGAGTACGTCATGGGTCGCTTCGAGCGGGCCGGCGACCCGGCTTCGGCGGATGCTTTATGCTTCGGGCATCCTACGCAGAATGCATTGAAGCCGCAGTCCTTGGACTGGCATTTCATGCACCCGGCCATTATCCCCGATCACAGGCCAGAGGACGTCCATGTTGTACTGAATTGAACAAGGGGGCGCATTTTCGAAACTGCGCCCCCTTGTCTACCCCCCACTTCGGAGATGTCGCGAAGGGCGACATTGTCTTGCAGTGACTTGATCAACGTACTTGCCAGGAATGTCATGCCTCAATCATTGCTGTTCACGCCCCTCAAGCTGCGCGAACTCACCCTGAAGAACCGCGTCGTCGTCGCGCCCATGCACCAGTACGCCGCCGACCAGGGCTTCGCCACCGACTGGCATCTCATGAATGCCGGCCGCTATGCGGCGGGCGGGGCGGGGCTGGTGATCATGGAATCCACCAAGATCGACCGGCGCGGCCGCGGCACCCAGGGCGACCTCGGGCTGTGGCACGATGCCTTCGTTCCCAAGCTGGCGCGTGTTGTCGATTTCATCAAGAGCTGCGGCGCTGCGGCCGGCATCCAACTCGGCCATTCCGGCCGCAAGGCGCGCGTCACGCGGCCCTGGGAAGGCGGGCGTCCGTTGCGCGAGGACGAAGTCGATGCCGACGACTGGGCGGCGTGGGAGCTGGTTGCGCCGAGCGCGCTGGCCGATGACGGCGCGCCGACGCCGCGCGCGCTCACCACCAGCGAGATCCGCGCGACTGCCGAAGCCTGGGGCAGGGCCGCTGCGCGCGCGCACCACGCCGGTTTCGACATGATCGAGATCCACGGCGCGCACGGCTTTCTGATTCATCAGTTCCTCTCGCCCGTGGCCAACCAGCGCACCGACGAGTACGGCGGCAGCGAACAGAATCGCATGCGTTTCGCGCTGGAAGTCTGCGAAGCGGTGCGCGCCGCATGGCCGAAGGAGAAGCCGCTGTTCCTGCGCGTCTCGGGCGAGGACGACGCCGGCTGGGGCCCGGCCGAGAACGTGCGCCTGGCCAAACTGGTGAAAGCCATCGGCGTGGACGTCATCGACTGCAGCGGCGGCGGCATCCTCGGCAAGCCGCCAGCAGGCGCCGGCAAGCCCACCTACGACTACCAGGTGCCCTATGCGGAAAAGATCCGCAAGGAGAGCGGCATCATGACCATGGCCGTCGGCCTGATCGTGCACGCGCACCAGGCCGAACGCATCCTGCAGACCGGCCGCGCCGACCTCGTGGCGCTGGCGCGCGAGATGCTCTACAACCCCAATTGGGCCATGGATGCGGCGCAGAAGCTGGGCGAAGACCCGCGCTTCGCACTGGTGCCACCGCCCTATGCGTCGTGGCTGTCCAAGCGCGCCGCGGGCTTCCCGGAGATCCAGCCATCCACGTATGGCGAGCCGGAACAGTGGGTGAAGGCGTGAGGCGTGAGAAGTGAGGTGTAAGGCGTAAGGCGTAAGGCGTAAGGCGTGGGGTGTAAGGCGTAAGGCGTGAGGCGCAAGGTGTAAGGTGAATGGCGCAGGGCACGTTCCTGTAGAGTCAAGCAGGACGGGCATCTTCAAGGCATTGCGGTAGAAAGACGGTCCGCTCGTCACATCAAAGGGGCGTGCAGGATCGCCATCAAGGCAGCATCGACAAGGAGGCAGCATGCGGGTAGGGGACATCGCTCATCCGGAGCGCGAAGCATTCGGCAAGCCGCTGGACGGCGTGCGCATTCTGGCGCTGGAGCAGCAGCAGGCGCTGCCGTTCGCCACGCAACTCATGGCGCGCCTGGGCGCCGAGGTGATCCGCGTCGAGCATCCGGGGCGAGGCGAAACCGGGCGTGACACCTTCCCGGCCATGACGGACCCGCACGGCCGCTCCACCGGCGCGACCTTCCTGCGCAACAACTTGAACAAGCGTGCCATCGCCGTTGATCTCAAGTCACCCAAGGGGCGCGATCTCATCCTGCGACTGGCGCCCAGGTTCGACATCGTGGCGCAGAACTTTCGCGCCGGCACGGTGCAGAAAATGGGCCTCGGCTACGAGCACATCGCGGCGGTGCATCCCAAGGTGATCTACGCCTCCATCAGCGGCTTCGGAACGGACGGCCAGTCGCCTTATTCGAAGTGGTCGGCCTTCGCGCCGGTGGTCGAGGCCATGTCCGGTTTCTACGACTTCAAGCGCCAGCCGGACGAGCCGCCGGTGGTCGGCGCCACCGGCGCGCTGGGCGACACTTCCACCGGCCTGTACATGGTGATCGGCATGCTGGCCGCGCTGCGCCATCGCGATCGCAAGGGCATTGGCCAGCACATCGACATTTCCATGTACGACGCCATGGTGACCCTGACCGACGTGTCGCTGAATTACTACTCGCTAGGCATGAAAAACGGCCTGGCCACGCCCAACATCATCACGGCGTTCCGCGCCAGCGACGGCTACTTCGTCATGCTGTGCAGCCGGCGCGTGCAGATGGAGGCCCTGGCCAAGGCGGTCGGTCATCCGGAATGGCTGACCGATCCGCGCATCAGTAGCCCCTCGAGCTGGGGCGTGCATATCGAGAGCATCTTCCGTCCCGGTATCGAGGCCTGGGCCGCATCGCGCACGAGGGCCGAGGCCTGTCATGAACTGAACGGCGCCGGCGTGGCGGTGGGGCCGGTGCATTCCGCCCCCGAGGTCATGGCCGACCCGCATGTCATCGCGCGCAACATGATCGTCGAGATGCTGCGCAGCGACGGCGTCGCGACGCCCGTGGTCACGCCGGGCAATCCGATCAAGATGTCGAAGGTTGCCGAGGGCCCCGAGCATCGCGTGCCCTGGCTGGGAGAGCACACCGATGAGGTGTTGCAGCAGGAACTCGGACTTGATGCTGCGACGATTGCTGCGCTGCGGGCGGATGGTGCTATCGCATGATTGCTTTGCAGATGCCGTGCCGTCGTTATCGCCAGTCGTGAGTTCAAAACCCGTCATTCCCGCGAAAGCGGGAATCCAGCGTCGTTAAATTCCAAGGCACTGGATCCCCGCTTTCGCGGCGGGGATGACAAGCATAGTCGCGACGTGACTTGGGCGTTTGAGAATTGGCGCTTGCCGAGGAATCCCAGACCTGATGGAGCCTTCCATGCAGCAAGGTGAAAACAACAAACAATCTGCCTCCGCACTCGACGGCCTGCGCGTCCTTGACCTCGCCTCGCTGTTCCCGGCGCCGATGCTGGCGGCGATGATGGGCGACATGGGCGCTGACGTCATCAAGGTCGAACCGCCCAGCGGCGACCCGCTGCGTGGCCTGGGCGTGAAGCAGGACGGCAAGTCGCTGACCTGGGCGGCGGTGGGGCGCAACAAGCGCGCGGTGACGCTAAACCTGGCCGATGCGCGCAGCCGACCGCTGCTCACGAGCCTGATCGAAAGCGCTGACGTGCTGATCGAGAATTTCCCGCGTGATGCGGTGGAACGTTTCGGACTTGGCTACGAACAGCTGAAGGCCATCAACCCGCGCCTCATCGTCGCCACGGTGAGTTGCTACGGCGTCAGCGGTCCGTACCGCGATGAGGCCGGCAACGGCACGCTGGCCGAAGCCTATGCCGGCCTGACGCACATGATCGGCGATGCCGACGGTCCGCCCATGCTGCCTTCGGTGGCGCTGGGCGATGCGCTCACCGCCATCAGCGGCCTGAACGGGGTGCTGGCGGCGTGCTACCAGCGCGATGCCGGCCAAGGTATCCATGCCGGCATGGGCCAGCATGTCGATGTGGCCATCTATGAGCCCATCCTGCAACTCGTGATCAGCAGCGTGCTGCGCTATGGCGCCACCGACGTTGCCGAGCGGCGCTTCGGCAGCCGCCTGCCGGGCTCGGCGCCGCGCAACGTATACCGCACGCGCGACGACAGCTATGTAGTCATCTCCGCGCTGACCGATCGCGTGGTCAAGCGCCTGCTGGAATGCCTGGACATCGCCACGTCGGAGAACCTGCAGCGCTTCGGCACCTCGGCCGCCCGCGCGGTCAACGAGGACGCCATGGACCAGGCGGTCGTCGACTGGTGTGCTGCGCAGGATCGTGCCCGCATCATCGAGCTGCTCACGGCGGCACGCGTTCCAGTGTCGCCGGTGAACGACATGGCCGACGTGTTCTCCGACCCGCACATCCAGGCGCGTGGCAACATCACTGAAGTAAACGATCCCGATCTCGGCGCGGTCCGCCTGCTCGCGCCCAGCCCGCGGCTGTCGCTGACGCCGTCGCGGGTGCGCTCCACCGGCCCCGCGATCGGGCAGCACAACGCCGAGGTGTATGGGGCGTTGGGGTTCGGTACAGCGCAATTGGAAGAACTGCGCGTGGCCGGTGTGATCTAGTGGACTCCGGGCTGATCCATTAACCCGCGATGCGGGTTCTGGCTTAACGCCATGGAACCGCGGGCGCAGACTGTGCTCGCTCACGAGCGAGCAACCTGTTCGAATTTTCGAATGCGAGGGCGTCAGGGGGATTCGCTCGAGACGGCTTCCGCAGGATGCTGTCTGCACCAGCGCTTTATGTCGCGTGCCGTGTGTCATGCGCGCCATCGCGATCGCCATCGCATGTCTACCCCGAACCATCTCACCACGCTAGAAAAGGAAACCCAGTGGCCTTCACCACCATTCTGTATGAAACGCGCGGACATACCGCCTGCATCACTTTGAACCGTCCCGAGAAGCACAACTCGATCAGTCATGCCATGGTCGATGAACTGGCTGTGGCCTACAAGCAGGCGGAGGAAGACCCGAATGTGTGGACGCTCATCGTTACCGGCGCCGGCACCAAGGCACTGTGCACGGGCGCCGACGTGGGCAGTTGGTCGAAGGATGGACATGGCGGCTCCAAGCCAGGGCAGGAAACGCGCGGCTTTCCCCTGCTCAGCACCAGTTGGCAATGGGACGCGCCGCAGGAAGCCAGCCCCCCCTATCTGCAGATGGCCAAGCCCATCATCTGTGCCGTGAACGGCATGGCTGCCGGCGCAGGTCTCGACCTCGTCACGACCTGCGACATCGCCATTGCCGCCGACACCGCCACCTTCTTCGACCCGCATGTATCCATTGGCATCGTGTCCGGTCGTGAAATGGTTCGACTCGCTCGGGTGCTGCCGCTCGGTGCGACCATGCGTCTTGCGCTCATGGGCAAGCAGGAGCGCATGACTGCGCAGCGCGCCTACGAACTGGGTCTGGTCTCGGAAATCGTGCCCCAGGCCAGGCTGATGGAGCGCGCCTGGGAGACGGCCGAGATGATCAACAAGAATGCGCCGCTGGCAGTGCGTGGAACCCGGCTGGCTATTCGCAAAGGCCTTTCATTGCCGGTGTACGAGGCGGAATTGCTGGCTGAAAGCCATCGGCTGCGCGTCGCGCATACCGACGATGCGGTGGAAGGGCCGAAGTCATTCATGGAAAAGCGCGCGCCGAACTGGAAGGCGCAGTAGCAGATCGTTTCGGGGCCGCCGGATTCGGCAGCAGTCCGAGTCCGGCTCTCCGCCCAGGGCGTGTCGGTGCGGCGGGCCTTGGACGGATGGTGATCTGCCGGCTGCAGTCGATCCCGCCAGACCCCTACGCGTGGGACGGCAGCATAGTTTCCAGTCGCTTCGCGACGCGCAGCAATTCCGGTCCGATTTCGCGGTTCATCTTTTCCAGGGGCAACAGCTCTTCCGGGGCCGAGCATGCGATGGCCAGTCGCGCCCTGCGCGGCAATCGCACCTGTGCAGACACGGCGTTCAGTCCGGGGGCGATGACGCTGCAGTTGGTGACGAATCCCTTCGCTGAGTACTCCTTGATTGCCTTCTTGAGGATTTCCTCCGTCTCAGGCCATTGCGTTCCCAGAAGGTTCTTCAATTGTCGAAACAGGTCGTTGCGTTCGGAGGGTTCCATCCCCGCGATATAGGCCCATCCAGCGGCCGATCGGTAGATATTGAATCGGGTGCCGGGTCGCATGTCCGTGACGGCCAGGTAGGGGCGGGCACGTCCCCGCAGCAGGAAGATCATGCTGAATCGGTCGCGATCAGCCAGGCCCGCCGACACTTGAAAGCGGTCTGCCAGTTTCTGCAACTCCTGGCTGACGACGTTGTCGGCTGCTGCCGAAGGCAGTGCCGAGAGACCCAGCGCCAGCACCGATGAGGTGGTGGTGAGTCGGTCGGAATCCGCCGCCGATGTCAGGTAGCCCATGACTTTCAGCGTATGACACAGACGCCAGGCGGTTTGCTGCGGCAGTCCGGTCTTGGCAGCGATGTCCTTTACGCTCAGTTCGGGATATGAAGAGGAAAAGCAGCGCAGGATCTCCATCCCTCGGGCAAGTGAAGTGACAAAGGAGCGATCCGTCTTCCACTTTCGTATCCAGTCGCCTTCCGGCGGCCGCAGGTGATTTCCAAGGTGCTTCATTGGAGAGCCGCCATTTCTTGTCATGTCGAACAGGTTCGAGAGGTTCATGAATGCGCACGAACCCGCATTGTGAGTTATACCTTAACAACGTGGAATCGCCGGCGCACACTGCGCGCACTCACAAGAGGAGACGAATTGCGCGGGCTATCGCGTGCAGGGATGCCAGGGAAATTCGTTTCCGATGGCTTCCGCATGAAATCTTCCGGAGGTTCGGAAACCCCCGCCGGTTTTGCGCATTAGGGAACAGACAGTCCGTTGCATCGTGGTTCAATTCAACAGGAGGTAGGAAATGAAAAGTCAACGCAGAAAAACACTGCTGGGTGTGGCGCTGGTCGCCATCTCGATGGCCAATCTGAGTATCGGCATCAGCCAGGGATACGCGCAGGGCGCAGCGCCCTTCAAGCTCGGATTCATTGCCTCCATGACCGGCCCGCAATCGCAAAGCGGATTCAACGGCATCGCAGGCCTCAATCTGGCCGTCAAGGAGATCAATGCCCGCGGCGGCATCATGGGCCGCCAGGTGCAGGTGATCACCGCGGACGACCAGAGTGATCCGACGGCGGCCGTGAACGAAATGCGCCGGTTGGTGCAAAGGGAGAAGGTCGATGCCGTAGCCGGCCCCATGTCCAGCCAGCTCGTACTGGCGACCTTGCCGATCGTCACCGAGGCGAAGATCCCCTCAATCAGCATTTCCGGATCCTCGGCCATTACTCCGCAGATCGGACCGTACCACTTCAGCCTTCTGCCGAGTTCGGATGCGCAGGCGCAGGCCATTGCGAATCACGTCGAGCAGGTCCTCAAGGCCAAGTCGGCAGCGATCATCCATGACGTCGGCGCGCAATCCCGCTCGATCGCCGAGGCACTGACCGTGGAGTTCAAGAAGCGCAACATCGAACTCACGGGGCGGCAGGAGTACGCGGCAACCGACACCGACATGACGCCGGCATTGCTGTCCATGCGCGGCAAACGGCCGGAGGTCCTGGTCGCATCGGTTGCCACCGGCAACGACACCGGCTACATCATCAAGAACCTCGGTGAGATGGGCTGGGCCCCTAAGGTGGTCGGCAACATGAATGTGGTCATCGCGCCGGCCGACACGGTCAAGGTCGCCGGCCCGGACGCCTACAAGAATGCGGTCGGTCTGGCCTACAACGCACTGACCTACTGCAAGAGCGATGCGCCCGGCAGCTCGGACTTCGCCAAGTACAAGCAGCGCCTGCAGGCTGAAACGGGAGCCAATTACTCGCGCTATTCGCCGGTGCTGGCCGGTATGCTGTATGACATCGTGTACGTGCTGAAAGCAGGTCTCGAAGGCTCGAAGAAGACGGATGGTCCTTCTTTTGGGGCATGGATGGAGCAGAACGCAGCTTCCGTCAAGGTTACCAGCGGAAACATGTTCGCCAGCAAGACCAACCACTTTCTGATCGGCGCCAGCGCACTCGGCCTTGCCGAGGATGCGGATAAGATCCGTTCGGACGGGATGACAAAGCGAGCGGGTTGCTGATACACCAGACTGACGGTGTGGTGCGCCGGAGTCTTCACGACGCCGATTGCACCGGATCCGGGGTCCGCTTCCGGGCTTACGCGACGGATCTGAACGGGATCGTCGATACCGGATCAGCCAATAAGTACCGCTGAAGTGTTCTTTGGCCGTTCCTTGATCAGGAACGGCCATTTTTGTTTCACGACCTGGAGAAAACTCGTGCAAGTCGGTTATTTCACAATGAATGGTCTTCACAATGCCCGGCCAGACGATCTGGGACGGGCCCTGGAAGAACGCGGATTCGATTCGCTCTGGGTGGGCGATCACCCGCAGATTCCGGTGAGCCGGAAAACGCCGTATCCGGCCGGTGGGGAAATGCCCGAGCACTACAAGCACCTGGCCGACCCGTTCGTATCCCTGTCCATGGCCGCCGCCGTCACCAAGACGTTGAAACTGGGATTCGCCGTGGCGCTGCCGCTGGAACGTGAAGTTTTTGCTACGGCCAAGGCCGTGGCGACGCTTGACCGTCTGTCCGGCGGTCGTGTGCTTTTCGGGGTGGGCGTCGGCTGGAACCAGGAGGAATTCGAACTCTCCGGCAGCAAGGTGCCCTGGAGCAAGCGCTACTCCGGACTCAAGGACTGCTCGATGGCCCTGCGCGCCCTGTGGATGCAGGATGAAGCGGCTTACCAGGGGACGTACTACCAGTTCGAAAAGGTCTGGTCCTATCCCAAGCCGCTGCAGCAACCTTGGCCGCCGATCTACCTGGGTGTGGCCGGCAAGATCGGTTCCGGCCATGCTGCGGAGTGGGGCGATGGATGGTTCCCGATGGATATGGGCACCAACAACTTCGAGTCAAAGCTGAAACACTTTCGCGCATCGCTGCAGACGCTCGGGCGGGATCCCGCCAAGGTCAATATCTCGGTACTGGCCTTCTATCCCGATGTCACGCTCGACAAGCTCAAGCAGTACCGTGACATGGGCGTCAATCGGGTTGTCATCAGCGGTCCCAGCCACAACGAGGCGGCTCCCCTGCCCGTGATGGATCATTACGCGAAGCTGATTTCTGCTTTGGGATAGTGTCCATACCCATCAAGGGAGAAAGCATGTACCACGGAACCAGGACCATGGCCGCCATGCTCGAACGCAATGGCCATTACCAACCCGATGTCGATGCGCTGATCTTCGAAGGGCGTCGGCTCACGCATCGCCATTTGCTCGAGCGCAGCACGCGGCTGTCCAGTTCGATCTACAACCTCGGTCTGAAGCGCCAGGATCGGATCGCCGTTCTTTCTTCCAATTGCAGCGAGTATTTCGAAACGTATTTCGCGTCGTACGTGGCCGGGTTCATCACCAACGCCATCAATTTCCGGCTCGCTGTGCCGGAAATGCTTTACATCCTGCAAGACGCAGCACCGAAAATCATGGTGTTCGAAGCGCCCTACACCGAGGTCGTCGATACGCTGCGGCGCCAGTTGCCCGACATCGAGCACTACATCTGCATCGGCGCCACGGTCGCGCAGCCTGTGCCGTCGTGGGCGCTCGATTACGAATCGGTCCTGCAATCGGGCAGCCCGGACGGTCCGCCGGTCCGTTCCACGCCAGACGACTATGCGCATCTGCTGTACACCAGCGGCACCACCGGCAAACCCAAGGGCGTCGTTCATACCCACCGCGCCGTTTGCGACTGGGCATCCACCATGGCGCTGATCACCGACATGAATGGCGCGACCCGTACCCTGCAGGCCACCCCGCAGTTTCACGTCGGCGGCATCGCCTGGCCCTATGCAACGTGGTGGATGGGGGGAACCACCGTGCTGCTGCGCAGTTTCGATGCGCTGCAGGTGCTGCAGACCATCGAGAAGGAGCGCATCACCTTCACCTTCATGGTGGCGGCCATGGTGCAGGGCGTGCTGGCCGTTCCCGGTGTGGAGAAATTCGATCTATCGAGCATGCGCCGCATCGTCTCGGCGGCGGCGCCCATCCCTGTGCCGCTGCTGAAGGACGCCATCAAGCTGCTCGGCCCGATCTTCTCCGTGCAGTATGGTTGCACCGAAACCTGCAATGGCTGCAATCTGCCCGTACACATGGTCAAGCCCGACGGCAACGCCGACGATATCCGCCGCCTGGCGTCGGTAGGTCATATCGCCCCCGGCATCGGCGTGCGCATCGTCGACGATCACGATAACGACTGCCAGACCGGCGTCACCGGCGAGGTGCTGTTCAAGACCGAGAGCCTGATGGCCGGCTACTGGAATAACCATCCGGCCACCATCGAAGCGATCCGCGACGGCTGGTATCACACCGGCGACCTCGGTTACATGGATCCGGAGGGCTTCATTTTCCTGGTGGATCGCAAGAAGGACATGATCATTTCCGGCGGCGAGAACATCTACAGCCGCGAAGTCGAGAATGCCGTCCACCAGCACCCGAAGGTCGCCGAATCGGCCGTGATCGGCGTGCCGGACCCGAAGTGGGTGGAGGCGGTCAAGGTCTTCGTTGTGCTGAAGCCGGGCGAAACCATGGCCGCATCGGAACTGATCGAACACTGCCGCACGCTGATCGCGCGTTACAAGTGTCCGCGCGACGTGGAATTCGTCAGCGAAATGCCGCGCAATGCCAGCGGCAAGATCGACAAGATCATGCTGCGAAAGATGCCGGCGGCTAAGTCGGCCTGATTCGCGGTCCATCGTTTCCAGTCGGGTGGCGGGTAATGTCTGGCCCGGCATCAATCATGTCTTTTAGAGCCAATAGGGACGGGCATCTCCAAGGAATTTCCCCTGGTTCGACGTGCCGGCGCCTGCCGGCCGCACCCGCATTCGCCATGCAGCGTCGCATTCGATATCAAGTGATAATCGCCGTTCCGGCATCGCGCCAGGCGCGTTGATCACGACCGAACCAAGAGGAAGCAATTCATGAGTACCGGCATCAAGAC
>CANIIN010000038.1 GCA_947467405.1 Betaproteobacteria bacterium
CCGCGATAAACATCAAACAGTCTTATTTCCCGAACCAGCCCCTCACTGGCAGCCCGAAGCACCTCAAGAAGTTCATCAACCATCAGGTCGTCCCGGACCAGAATAGCCATGTCGCGGACGATTGGCGGGAACTTTGAAACCTCGCGGTACGCCGGAAGACCCAGGTCAAGCAGCATGTGCGCGTTGACTTCAAACAATACCGCCGGCATGGGTAACTCATATTTCTGCTGAAGCCGAGGGTGCAGCTCACCAATAGCCCCTACCACCTCGCCGTGCAGCAGAATCCTTGCCGAGCGGCCCGGATGAAGAGCCGGATGCGCGAACCGCTCAAATCTGGCATGTAGCGGGGAAAGCAGACTTTCGATATCGCCTTTGACATCATAGAAATCAACCGTTCGCGTACTGACACCCCATTGCTCGGGGGCATCCGATCCATAAGCAATGCCGCCCAGATGCATCGGCTGCAGCAAACCGGCCACAGTGTAGTCGCCCGCAGGCACGTCCTGGGATCGGCTGAATACGCGACCAACCTCAAAGACACGCACTCGATCAAGCTTCCGATTCAGGTTGTAACGCACGTTAGCCACCAGACTGCCGAGCAGTGTAGACCGCATGACGGATTGCTGGCTCGCAATCGGATTCAGTAGCTGAATGGGCGAATCGTTACCGGCAAAATCAGCTTCCCAAGACTTCTCGACGAAACTGAAATTCACGACTTCCTGGTAGCCCTGAGCCGCCATCCGGTCCCGTAAATTATGCAGCGAACGCACCTGCTCGGGCGGCACATGCATGATCGCAGGCGCGACCGGCGCGATGGCAGGAATGCGTTCGAAGCCATAAATACGTGCGACTTCCGCGATGAGGTCTTCTTCAATCGAGAGGTCAAATCTCCATGACGGCGGGATCACGACAAACGTCGTCGCCTCCCCCTCCCCCTTGCGCTCGAATGTCAGATTCAAGCGGCGAAAAATCTCACCCATTTCATTGCTGGATACATCGACGCCAAGCACCTTGCGAGCCCTTGACACACGCATGGTCACAGCCCTGCGCCCTGGCAGACGTGCAACCACATCGCGAACCGGTCCTGGCTCACCGCCGCAAATATCGAGTATCAGGCGGGTAGCACGTTCGATCCCGGCAACATTGTTGTCAAAATCGACGCCGCGCTCGAATCGATGTGATGCATCACTGGAAAAATTCAGGCGCCGGGCTCGACCGGCAATCGCTTCAGGAAAAAAGAAGGCTGATTCAAGAAAGATGTTCCGTGTCGTCAGTTCAGCCTTAGTGGAATCACCTCCCATGATGCCCGCCAGCCCAATCGGGCCGGACTCATCGGCAATACACAGCAGGCTCTCGTCAAGTTCGACAACCTGTTCGTTGAGCAGTTTGACACGCTCACCGGCGCGTCCGAAACGAACATCAATGCGACCACTGAGTTTATCCTGATCGTAGACATGCAACGGACGGCCCATCTCGAGCATGACGTAGTTGGTTACATCGACCAAAGCAGATATTGGCCGTTGTCCCGCCCTCTCCAGACGTTCCTTCATCCATGCCGGTGTCTGTGCAGAGGCATTGACATTCCGAATGACCCGGCCGGCAAAGCGGCCGCAACCATCTATCGCCGAAATGCCAAAGGCAAACTCGGATGCGGAAACAGCAGCCACCGGCACGATATCCAGGGGAATCAATGGAGCATCGGTCAGTGCCGCGACATCCCTGGCCACCCCCAGCACCGACAGCGCGTCAGCGCGATTGGGCGTCAGCTTGATGGTGAATTTCGTGTCATCAAGCGCAAGTAGCTCACGCACGCTCGCGCCTGTCGAGGCATTCGCATCCAGAACAAGCAATCCACCGTGATCGTCAGAGAGACCCAACTCCCGGGCCGAACACAACATTCCCTGACTCTCGACGCCGCGCATCTTCGCGGCCTTGATCTCGAAGGGCTTGGCTGGATCCTCACCGGGAAGCCTTGCCCCAATGACCGCGCAAGGCACCTTGAGACCAGCAGCCACGTTTGGAGCGCCGCAGACGATATTCAAAAGGGACGGCCCGCCGACATCGACCCTGCAGACTGACAAGCGGTCGGCATTCGGATGCTTGCCAACCTCTTTGACGTGCCCCACGACCACCCCGGAAAAATCCCCTGCGACAGGATCGCAGTTCTCCACCTCGAGACCCGCCATGGTCAGCAAATGAGACAACTCCGCCGTCGATAGCGGTGGATTGATGAAACTTCTCAGCCAGCGTTCAGAAAATTGCATTGCAGCTCAGTTGAATTGACCGAGGAATCGCAAATCACCCTCGAAAAACAGGCGCAGATCACTGATTCCGTAGCGGAGCATCGTCAATCGTTCCAGACCGGATCCGAATGCGAACCCAATGTAGCGCTCAGGATCCAGACCGTAGTTGCGAACGACGTCAGGATGCACCTGCCCGGCACCGGATATTTCCAGCCAGCGTCCCTTCAACGGGCCGCTCTTGAACGCCATGTCGATTTCTGCAGACGGCTCGGTAAACGGGAAATAGGAAGGACGGAAACGCACCTGAAGGTCGTCGCTCTCGAAAAAACGGCGCAAAAAATCGGTGTATACGCCCTTGAGATCGGCAAAGCTGATGTTCTCGTCTATCCACAGTCCTTCGACCTGATGGAACATCGGCGAATGCGTGGCGTCCGAGTCGACGCGATAGGTTCGGCCCGGCACAATGACCTTGATAGGTGGTTTGTGGCTGCGTGCATACCGCACCTGCATCGGACTCGTATGGGTGCGCAAAAGCAGATTGAGTCCGCCGGCATCCTTGTCTTCGACATAGAACGTATCCTGCATGCTTCGCGCAGGATGGTTCAGCGGATTGTTCAGCGCGGTGAAGTTGTACCAGTCGGTCTCGATTTCCGGACCATCGCCAACATCGAAGCCTATGGAACCGAAGATCTCCTCGACACGACGCCAAGTCCGCATGACGGGATGAATTCCGCCGCCACCTCGACGGCGCCCCGGCAAAGTAACATCAAGGGACTCCTCTGCCAATCGCGCCTCGAGGGCTGCACCTGCGATGTCAGCGCGGCGCTCGGCGAGTGCGCTTTCGATGCGATCCTTGGCGCTATTGATGCGTGCGCCAGCCTCGCGGCGTTGGTCAGGCGGCAGCTTGCCAAGCGTCTTCAGCGCCATGGTCAAGTGCCCGGACTTGCCCAGGTACTGCGCCTTTATGCGCTCGAGTTCGACAGCATCCGCCGTCGCATTGAACTCGGCGATCGCGCGTCCGACCAGCGCTTCAGTGTCTTCTAGCATTCTTGGCAGTGGGAACGTGCGGGAGTTACTACGAAAGCCTTGAAGGGAGTGTGACGAGGTGAACCGGACGACGCCGGATCACCCTCCCTCAAGGTGTGCTTCAACAGCTCAGCGTGCGCCGAGCTTTGCCTTGGCCTGCGCGGCAATCTGCGCAAAGGCCGGCTTGTCGAGAACGGCCAGGTCAGCCAGCACCTTGCGATCGATCTCGATTTCGGCCTTCTTCAGGCCGTTCATGAATACGCTGTAACTCAGACCGCATTCACGGGCAGCGGCATTGATACGGGCAATCCACAGCGCACGGAACTGGCGCTTGCGTTGACGCCGGTCACGATAGGCATACTGCCCGGCCTTCATGACCGCTTCCTTGGCTACACGGAATACATTTCCGCGACGGCCACGGAACCCCTTGGCGGCGTCAATGACCTTCTTGTGCTTGGCGTGTGCGGTTACCCCGCGTTTAACTCGTGGCATCTGTCAGTCCCCTTATGCGTACGGCAGCATGGCGCGCACGGAGCGCTGATTGGTCACGTCGATTTGCGTGGTTCCACGCAGATGACGTTTGCGCTTGGTCGTCTTCTTGGTCAGGATGTGGCGCAGAAACGCCCTGGAGCGCTTGATGCCGCCGCTCCCCTGGACCGTAAAGCGCTTGGCAGCGCTTTTCTTGGTCTTCATCTTTGGCATGATTTTCCTCTATATGACATAGCGCCGGGTGGCCCCGGAAAGGGCTCTTGCAAACCGCGTCACTACTTGTTTTGGCCTGCTCCCCTCCGGGAATCAGGTACCGCTACTGAAACAACGTCCAATCAGGGCGTTGCCACCAGTTTCTTCTTTCCCTTCTTTGGAGCCAGCACCATGACCAATTGCCGACCTTCCATCTTGGGAAATTGCTCCACGACACTGCACTCTTCGAGGTCATTCCTCACGCGCTCAATGAGCCGGTATCCGAATTCCTGATGCGCCATTTCACGACCGCGATAGCGCAGAGTCACCTTGGCCTTGTCACCCTCATCGAGAAACTTGATCAGATTGCGCAGCTTGATCTGGTAGTCGCCCTCGTCCGTACCCGGGCGGAATTTGACTTCCTTGACCTGGACCTGCTTCTGCTTGAGCTTGGTTTCGTGAGCCTTCTTGGATTCGCGGTACTTGAATTTCCCGAAATCCATCAGCTTGCATACGGGAGGTTTTGCAGTTGGCGCTATCTCGACCAGATCGACTTCAGCTTCCTCGGCCAGTCTCACGGCCTCTTCGATCGTGACGATACCCAGTTGCTCTCCCTCCTGACCGACCAGCCGCACTTCAGTTGCGGAGATCTCACCATTCAGGCGTTGCGGTTTCTCAGTGGCGATGTTCAGTATCCCTTAAAAATAAAATTAAGCCGCCGCCCCCGTCTTAGCCTCAGCCAGGAGGCGAGCTGCGAACTCGGCCAGACTCATCTGACCCAAATCCTCACCGCCTCGGGAACGTACAGCCACCTTGTTCGCCGCCTTCTCCTTGTCACCAACGACCAGAAGGTAAGGCAGCTTTTGCATGCTATGTTCCCGAATTTTATAGGTTATTTTCTCATTCCTCAAGTCCGCCTCAGTACGCACACCCAGTTTGCGCAGGGACAACACGGTTTCGCGGGTGTAATCGAGTTGCCCTTCCGAGATATTGAGGACCATCGCCTGTACCGGGGCAAGCCACGATGGCAGCGCTCCCGCATGATTTTCAAGGAGAATTCCGATAAAACGCTCCATTGAGCCGACAATGGCACGGTGAAGCATCACGGGAACTTTCCGACTGTTGTCCTCGGCAACATATTCCGAGCCAAGTCTCAAAGGCATTGAAAAATCGACCTGAATGGTGCCGCACTGCCAAACTCGTCCGATGGAGTCCTTCAAGGAAAATTCGATCTTGGGGCCATAAAAGGCGCCCTCACCCTTCAATTCCGCCCAGTCGACGCCGGCCACATTCAGCGCATCGGAAAGGGCCTTCTCTGCCCGATCCCAGACCTCATCCGATCCGACCCGCTTCGGTGGGCGAGTGGACAGTTTGTAGATGATTTCACCAAAGCCAAAGTCGGCATATACCCCCTGCAGCAGCACAATGAATTTGGCTACCTCAGGCTGAATCTGGGCATCAGTACAGAAAATGTGCCCGTCGTCCTGCGTAAAGGCGCGAATGCGCATGATGCCGTGCAGCGCCCCGGAGGGCTCATTGCGATGGCACGCGCCGAACTCGCCGTAGCGCAGTGGGAGATCGCGATAACTGCGAAGCCCCTTATTGAATATCTGCACATGCCCCGGGCAATTCATCGGCTTGATCGCGTAATCGCGATTCTCCGATGCCGTCGTGAACATGTTCTCCTTGTAATTTTCCCAGTGCCCCGAACGTTCCCAAAGACTGCGATCCAGAATCTGCGGACAACGCACTTCCTGATAGCCATGATCGCGATACACACGCCGCATGTACTGCTCGACCGCCTGCCAGATCGCCCATCCCTTGGGATGCCAGAAAACCATGCCTGGCGCCTCTTCCTGAAAATGGAAAAGATCCAGCTGCGTGCCGATCTTGCGGTGATCGCGCTTTTCGGCTTCCTCGAGCATGTGCAGATAGGCATCCTGCTCATCCTTTTTGGCCCAGGCCGTCCCGTAGATACGCTGCAACATCTCGTTGCGAGAATCCCCGCGCCAATAGGCGCCGGCAACTTTCATCAACTTGAACACTTTCAGCTTGCCGGTCGACGGCACGTGCGGGCCGCGACACAAGTCGACAAAATCACCCTCCCTGTAGAGCGATACATCCTCGCCCGCAGGAATGGAGCCGATGATTTCGGCCTTGTAGTGCTCACCGATCGACTTGAAGAAATCGATCGCCTTGTCGCGAGGAAGCACCTCTCTCGATACAGGGAAATCATGCTTGGCCAGTTCGGCCATTTTCTTTTCGATGGCCGTCAGATCTTCTGGCGTAAAGGGCCGCGAATAAGAGAAGTCGTAGTAGAAGCCGCTCTCGATGACCGGACCGATGGTGACTTGTGCTTCAGGAAATAATTCCTTGACGGCGTAAGCCAGCAAGTGAGCCATCGAGTGGCGCAGCACTTCCAAGCCATCAGCGTCCCGCTCCGTGACAATCGCCACGACTGCATCACGCTCGATCCGGTGTGATGTATCGACAAGTCTGCCATCGACTCTACCGGCCAGAGCAGCCTTGGCCAATCCGGGACCGATGCTGGCCGCAATATCTGAAATTGTCGGTGCACTGTCGAAGTTCCTGACGGAACCGTCTGGCAATGTGATGGCTACTGTCATGGGAATTTCCTTCTTTTTTGCATTTTCTGCCCGCCACGATCGTGAAACGACTTAATCGGATTCAACGGACTGCGGGCAAAAAAAAAGTGCGGACAGGCCGCACTTATTTCTGAAGTGAAAATTGGCAAGCCTGATCGAAATCAGAGATGAGAGACCGTCCAAGTACGCGGTGTCATAACGCTTGCTCTTTCCGTGCCACTACGCAAATTACCGAAAATTCAAGAAATCGCAGAACTTTCGGGAAAAGTTGGTAGGCGCGATTGGACTCGAACCAACGACCCCCACCATGTCAAGGTGATGCTCTAACCAGCTGAGCTACGCGCCTACAGAACTGGTGATTTTATCTGAATCAGCCCCGCTGCACAAATCAAGATGGTAAAACCGGCAACTGTCGCCAATGCCTGAACAGAGTTATCAGCGACCGTTTTCAGCCAATCCAGCCCTGCGTCTTGGAATCATAGCTGTATGGCTTGGTCTTGAAAACCACACCCTGGCAGGTCAGCGTGTAGTCATTTCCAGAGACCTGATAGGCCATCGGTTCGCCATTGGGGCATTTGCTGACTGCTGGAACGAATTTCGGAGTCAGTTTGTCCAGCGAATCCGGAAGCGCACCTGACTCCTGGCGAAATTTGGTCAGCGCCTGCACCATGTTCAAACCCCGTGTCTCGACCGTGAGCATGTCCTTCTGTCCGGCTGTATAGCGATCAAGCACGTAGTAGCCAACTGCCATCAGCAAGGCGACCACGACCAATGCAACGATCTGCCCCTTACTCTGCTTTTGTGTCTTTGTGGTTGACATGTTCCCGCCTCTCCCGGTTGACCACTAATAAATTATCAATTCAGCTCGCGCGCCCGATCGACCATGCAACTTGCTGACTACTTGACGTCTTCTGGACGAAAACTACTTGAATCCCAGCATCTCCGAGGCGTGCCGGCGCGTCGTTGCGGTGATTTCCACTCCGCCCAACATGCGCGCCACCTCTTCAATTCGCCCATCACGATCAAGAACCTCGACACGACTGTGGGTTGCCAATGCCGCGTCACCCTTTTTCTGGCGACCAGGCATCTTATCGCTTCCCTTGCGAACCGACCACTGCTCCCCCGCCTGGGCGGCCACCTGGGGCAGGTGCGTCACACAGAGGACCTGCCGCTCATCGCCGAGGGCGCGCAATTTCCTCCCCACCACTTCTGCCACACCGCCGCCGATACCTGCATCAACCTCGTCAAAAATCAGCGTGGGAACCGCCGCTGCCTTGCTTGTGATGACCTGAATCGACAGGCTTATCCGCGACAACTCTCCGCCTGACGCGACCTTTGCCAGTGGACGCAACTCGCTACCGGCATTGGCGGCCACCAGAAACTCCACCTGCTCGTCACCCCCGCTACTTCCCTCCGGCACCGGTCGCAATGAAACCTCGAATCGAGCGCCCGCCATGGCAAGCTCTTTCATTGCAGCCGTCACTTCCTTTGAAAGCTTGGTGGCTGCCTTCCTGCGTCCGGCTGTCAGATTCGATGCCACTGCCAGATACGCTGAGTGGGCGGCCTGCTCCCGCCGCGAAAGCAATTCAATATCTGAAGACACCTCAAGTTCGGACAATCGCGCGGCGAGCTTTTCTGCAAAATCGGGCAAATTCTCCGGGCGCTGGCGGAACTTCCGCGAAGCGCCGTGCAACGACTCAACGCGCTGCTCCACCTCGGACAACCGCGAAGGATCAAGATCGACGCGATCGGCATAGTTGCGCAATCCATGTGCCGCTTCCTGCAACTGCACTTCAGCCGAGGACAACAATTCAATGATCGGATCGAGTTTCGCATCGTATCCGGACAATGCGCTCAACTTTGAAATGACTGCGGACAGGCTTGCGACAGTAGCCCCGTCAGACTCCGTCAACGCTTCCATTGCGGACCTGGCCCCATCGATAAGGCTGGCTGCGTGAGACAGGCGCGTGTGCTCAGACTGCAACTGCTCCCATTCACCGGCTACCGGAGCAAGCGCCTTGAGATCGTCAACCTGCCATGACAGTTGCTCGCGCTCCGCATTCCGAATCGCAGCGTGTGTTTCATATTCAATGCGAGCCTGCGCGAGGTTCTGCCATTCACGATAAGCGGCAGACACCTCGGCGGCGGTGGCCGCCAGTCCCGCATGACCGTCCAGTAGTTGCCGCTGCGCGTCCGCACGCAACAAGGACTGGTGGGCGTGCTGCCCGTGAATGTCCACCAAGGCCTCACCCGCTTCGCGCAACTGCGCCAGCGTGGCAGCATGACCGTTGATGAATGCGCGCGAACGTCCATTCCGATCGACAACACGCCTGAGCAGCAGAGTGCCCACATCGCCTTCCAGGGCCTGCTCCTGAAGCCATTGCCGCAATCCCGCCACGGCGGTGATATCGAACTCGGCGCTGACATCGGCTCGCTCCGCGCCGGACCGAATCTGCAGGGCGTCTGCTCGCTCGCCCAGAGCCAAAGCGAGGGCGTCTATGAGAATGGACTTGCCAGCGCCGGTTTCCCCGGTCAGCGCCGTAAAACCGCGCCGGAATTCCAGCTCCAGCTGGTCGACAATGACGAAATCGCGGATTGAAAGATGGGCCAGCATGCGTCTCGCCTCAGTGCCCCGCCATCAAGCGCGAATCGAGACTGCGACCAGGCGGATTCGGAAAGAACGGATGCAGAGAAATGAACGCGACAGGAAAAACGCCGGACATATCAATGACCCTCATCAGAGCACTTCGCTCCAATGCAGTTTTTCACGCAGCATCGCGAAATAGCTGTAGCCCGGGGGGTGTACAAACTGAATCGACACATTCGCGCGCTGGATCACGACCTTGTCCCCCTCGTTCAGATCACCGTGCAATTGACCGTCGTAATGCAGGCGGGCGTCCATCGCGCGCTTGATGGTCACCTCGATGACAGATTGCTCGCTGACGGTGATCGGCCGATTCGACAACGTGTGCGGGCAGATCGGCACCAGCGCCACGCCCGGCACGCCGGGCTGGACGATCGGACCATTCGATGACAGTGCATAAGCGGTCGACCCGGTCGGCGTCGCCACGATCAGCCCGTCGGAGCGAAGGTCATAGACGAATTCGCCATCGATCGACACCAGAAATTCGATCATGCGGCCGACTGCGCCCTTGTTCAACACCACATCATTGAGTGCGATGGTGGAGAAGACCGTCTCGCCGGCGCGCTTCACTTCAGCCTTCAGCAGAGTGCGCTCCTCGATGCTGTAATCGCCCTTGAGAATCCGCCCCATGGATTCCAGCATTGTCCCGGTGGAAATGTCGGTCATGAACCCGAGCCGTCCCTGGTTCACGCCAACGAGAGGAACACGCGAATGGGCGAGATTGCGCGCGGCGTTCAGCATGCTGCCATCACCGCCCAGGACAACAGCCAGATCGGCTCGCTCCGCGATACCGGCATAGTCCGCCGTCAAAAAACCGGTTACACCGCAGGTGGCAGCCGTATCGCGTTCGACCATGACGCTACAACCCTGTCGTTCGAGAAAATGCCCCAAACCCACGAAGGTCTCGGCGTTCTGCTGCGTGTTATAGCGCCCGATCAGGGCAATTGACTTGAATGCGGACATAGCGGGTCATTAAAACATAGGACTGCGCGAGCGCAAAGCGGCGGCTCAATGGCCCCCCGCCGAGAAGCGGAGGGAAAGGGCTCAGCCTCAACGTCGGAACTTTCGATAGAATGCTGCCCATGCTTGATCGTCGCGCACAGATCCTTCTCAAAACGCTCGTGGAGCGATACATCTCCGAAGGCGAGCCCGTCGGTTCGCGGGCGCTGTCACGCTTCTCAGGGCTCGACCTGTCGCCGGCGACGATTCGAAACGTCATGGCCGACCTCGAGGAGATGGGATTCATTGCCAGCCCCCACACGTCGGCCGGCCGTATTCCCACTCCGCGCGGGTACCGATTCTTTGTCGACTCCCTATTGACCATCAAGACACTGGATCGCGGCGAGATCAGCCAACTGGAAGACAATCTGCATCCGGAGCAACCGCAGAAACTGATCAGTTCGGCCTCTCAATTGCTGTCCCAGTTGACCCACTTTGCCGGCATCGTGGTCGCCCCCAAACGCAAAGGCGCCGCGTTCCGCCACATCGAATTCCTGAATCTGTCCGAAAAGCGTGTGCTGCTGATCATCGTGACTGCCGAAGGGGATGTACAGAACCGCATCCTGTTTACGGACCGCGCCTACAGTCCCGCTGAACTGACCATGGCCGCCAACTTCCTGAACCAGAATTACGCCGGCATGACCTTTGAGCAGATCCGCGGGCGTATCAAGGACGAACTGAAGCAGTTGCAGGACAACATGATGGGCCTCATGACCGCGGCATTGGCGGCCGGAGACCAGGCCCTGACCGAGTCCTCATCAGAGAGTTATGTCATCTCAGGGGAAAGGAACCTGCTGGACTCGACGGACCTTGCCTCCGACATGACGCGATTGCGTGAATTGTTCGATCTGTTCGAGCGAAAAACTCTGCTCATGAGCATCCTTGACGTCAGTGCCCGCGCCCAGGGTGTGCAGATTTTCATCGGCGGCGAATCCGGCATTGCCACGCTGGATGAGTGCAGCGTGGTCACCGCGCCCTATGAGGTCAACGGTCAGATCATCGGCACAGTCGGCGTGATCGGTCCTACGCGCATGGCCTATGAACGGGTCATTCCGATCGTCGACATCACGGCAAAACTCCTGTCCAGCGCCCTTTCAAGCCACTGAGGCGCCATTCGCCCTTTGGTGCAGGCCACTCTGTACCGGCAACATGCCTCGCCG
>CANIIN010000039.1 GCA_947467405.1 Betaproteobacteria bacterium
GCGTAAGGCGTAAGGCGTAAGGCGTAAGGCGTAAGGCGTAAGGCGTAAGGCGTAAGGCGTAAGGCGTAAGGCGTAAGGCGTAAGGCGTAAGGCGTGAGCATGGTGCCGGCGTATTGCGCCGTTGTCCGTTGTATTTGGCCAATTGCCACGGGCAGAGATTGATCATTGAGGAGAGCAGATCGTGTTGAATGGAATGCGCATCATCTCGGCAGACGACCACGTCAATCCCCCGCCGACCATCTATGCCGAGCGCGTGCCGAAGCAATGGCGCGATCGCATGCCGCAGGTGGTGAGGCGTGGCGAACAGGATTTTCTCGCTTTCGAAGGAACGGAGAAGCCGTTCTTCCTGCTCGACGGCGCCGCCGGCGTGGACGCCAGGGATGTGACGCTGCTGGCCAAGACCAAGCTCGACGGCCGTCGTGGCGGCTGGGATCCGGAGGCGCGCCTGGTCGACATGGATTTCGACCATGTCGATGCGCAGGTGCTGTTCGGCAGCGGATCGGGTGGCGGCGTGGCCATCCGCACGCTGCAGCGGCCCATGCAGCAGGTCATGATGGCCGCCTACAATGACTGGCTGGCCGAGCATTGCAGCGCCAGCCCGACGCGGTTGGTGGGCATCGGCGAACTGCCGATCTGGGACATCGACGCGTCCATCGCCGAAGCGAAACGCTGCGTCAAGCTGGGACTGCGAGGGGTAGCTATTCCACCCATCGCCGCCTTTCCGGAGTCGCCTGCTGAGGACAAGCCGTACTTCCATCCGTCCTACGATCCGCTGTGGGCGGTGCTCTCGGACCTCAACCTCGGCGTGCACATGCACCTGGGCACCCGTGCGCTGGGGCGCGGCCTCGAGGAACACCTGATGATCAGCATCGCGGTGAACAAGAGCGCGATGTGCGAGCCGATCGCCGTGTTCATCTTCGGCGGCATCCTGCAGCGTTTCCCGAACCTGAAGCTGGTGTCGGTGGAGAGCGGCGTGGGCTGGATGGCCTTCCTGCTGCCATGGATGGACAACACCTTCGACCGTCATCGTTATCACACCAAGTCCAAGCTCACCGAGAAGCCGAGTTTCTACTTCCATCGCCAGGTGCTGGGCACCTTCATCGAGGATGAAATGGGCATCCGCAACCGCGACATCATCGGCGTGGACAACATCATGTGGTCGAGCGACTACCCGCACATCAACAGTTCCTGGCCGGAATCGCGCTCCTATATCGAGCGCCATTTCTGCGATTGCAGCGACGATGAGAAACGCAAGATGGTCGGTGGCAATGCCGCGAAGCTCTATGGGCTGTGAAGCACACACTGAAGAAGGATATTGAACGATGAACCGATCAATGATCGTCGCTTGCCGCGCAGTAGCCGCTGTCGGCATTCTGCTCGCATCGACTTCCATGGTTTTTTCGCAGTCGCGTGCCGCCGACTATCCGTCGCGCCCGGTGCGCCTGGTGCTGCCGTTCCCGCCCGGCGGTACCACCGATTCGGCCGGTCGCATGTACGCCAACGCGCTGCAGGGCGTGCTCAAGCAGTCCGTGGTGATCGAGAACAAGCCCGGCGGCAATCTCATCATCGGCGCGGGCGACGTGGCGCGATCGGCGCCGGACGGCTATTCGCTGCTGTTCTCCACACACAGCATCGGCTACGAGAATCTGCTCACCACCGACATGCCTTTCAATCCGCAGCGCGATCTCACGCCGGTGGGCGTGATCGCCGGCAGCGGCGTGGTGTTCGCCGTGCTGCCGTCCTTTCCGGCGAAGAACTGGGCGGAGTTCATGACTTACGTGAAGGCCAATCCCGGCAAGGTAAACCAGGCACGCGTCGGCCCCGGGCTGATCGAACTGGCGGACATGTGGTCCGGGCTCGGACTCGACATGACCGACGTGCCCTACAAGGGCGGCGCGGCGGCGCTGACCGCGTTGTTGAGCGGCGAGGTGCAGATCTACGGCCATTCGCCCGCGGAGACGGCGAAACTCGTGGAGCAGGGCAAGCTGCGTGCGCTGGCTTACTCCGATCGGATGCGACATCCGCTGTTTTCCGCCCTGCAGTCACTCCCTGAGGCAACGGGGTCGAGTCGTTATGCCTATCGCTACTGGATTGGCTTGTGGGGGCCGGGAAGCATGCCCGTCGATCTGGTTGCCCGCGTCAACACAGCATCGAACGACGCGCTCAAGCTGCCTGAACTGCGCGAACGTCTTGGCGGGCTCGGCATCCAGGTCTTTGGCGGAACGCCCGACGAGATGCGCCAGGAAATCGTCGCCAACGCCAAGCGCGTGGCCGAATTGCTGGCCAAGGGCTATACACTGCGCTGATGCTGTAGGGATCGCCCCAACGGCCGATTATTTTCAGAACAAGGAAAAATCCTCATGAAGGAATTCAAGGGAAAAGTGGCCGTCGTGACCGGCGCCGCCAGCGGCATGGGATTGGCCATGGCGAGCCGCTTCGCAAGCGAAGGCATGCAGGTGGTGATGACGGACGTCGAGGACGGCGCGCTGCAAAAGGCCGCGGCTGCGGTAGAGGCGGCATCCAGGGCAGCGGGCGGCAAGGTGCTGGCTGTCACCTGCGACGTCGCCAACGAGCAATCCATGACCGATCTGGCGAGCCGCGCGATCGCCGCATTCGGCAAGGTCCACGTGCTGTGCAATAACGCCGGCGTGGTGCGGCAGGGCAGCGCCTGGGACCAGTCCATGGACGACTGGAAGTGGGTGATGGGCGTGAACCTGTGGGGCGTGATACACGGCCTGCGCGCATTCGTCCCGGGCATGATCGCTCACGGCGAGGAAGGGCATATCGTGACCACATCCTCGGCGGCGGGACTGGTCGCCTCGTCCTCCGGCAGTTACACGGCGACCAAGTTCGCCGTGGTCGGCATGTCGGAGGGATTGGCCGCGGAGATGGCCAAACTGTCTGCGGGGCGCATCGGCGTATCGGTGCTGTGTCCCGGCGGCGTGAAGTCGCGCATTTTCGAATCGGAGCGCAATCGCCCGGCCGCTCTTTCCGAGAAGGGGTATATCGCGCCGGAAGTGGCTGCAACCCTGTCCGCGCTGGCGGCGCCTGATCGCACCGATCAGGTCGCACCGGACTACATTGCCGGATTGGTCGTCGATGCGATTCGCGCGCGGCAGTTCTACATTCTGCCCATGCAGGCGCATTTCAAGAAGTCCATCCATGAAAGGCTGGACGCGTTGTCGAAGGCGGTGGAAGCAGGGCCCCGGACTGACGGTTGATCAAAGCGCTGCAGTCCGGTTGCTACACAGATGACGTCTGGGTCGCCGAGGGAGTTTTCCCCTTTGAAAGGGCGTTACTGCCAAACGACGTCGTTGTCGACCGCATAAAGTCTGCACTTCTGGCCACTGCGTTGGCAATTTCCCATCGCTTTGCCGAGTGGATAGTCCCCGGCAGCCAAGCCCCATCCGCCACGCTCGCCGACTGCAAACGCCCGTGGTAGCCTGGATTGAAGGAATTTTTCGTACCCCGCCTTGCCCTGTGTGCCAACCGGCACTTTATCTGCATGCGATAACTCCGCGAAAGCGGACGACACCGGGCGGCTCACTATTGCCGTCTGAATAAACCCGAGTTTGTTCAGAAAATCATCAACAACCGGTAGCCAACTGTCCATGTCGATATTCAAGCCGGAATGACCGTCTGATCCCGCTGGCGGGAAAGACATGAAATCGGCGAGACCGCCCCCGGTCACCCATGCCTTGTGCCATGCCTTGGGATGGTCTTCTCCCCAGAACTTGTCGTTCTGCCAATACAACCAGAGCATGGGGGCTGTTGCCTTGCTGGCCAGTTTTCCCCAGTAGTCCGACATCCGGCGTGGTGAGGTTGGGTTTCTCGGATTCTTGTCCGGATTTCCACCAGTGCCGCCTGAAAAATTGATCCCGCCGGCCAGTCCCTTGGGGGCGCGTCCTACCGTCGCCACTGTCGCAAGACCGCCAACCGATTGGCCGGCGACGAGCCAACGCGAGCCGTCAATATAAGGTTGAGATTGGGCATATTCGGCGACTGCCAAGACTTGATCGGAGGAGGCCACAGACATGGCTTCGATGCTGTAGCCAGACCCGGAATACTCAGGATCAAAATCTCCATAGGTTTCCCCATATCCCATGCGCATGGGAACAAATACCGCAAAGCCCTTGGCAACGAAGTATCGGGCCGCATGCTCGGGGCGATAACGACCTTGGGCGGCGCGCTTGTCTTCTGGTGCTCTGCCGTGATTGAACACTAAAAACGGATGGCGATCGTTTCCATCGGGGCGGAAAACGGTGACTGGAATGGCACGAGTCTCCTGCCGGCCGAAATAATCCTTGACGGTGACATTGATATGGACGATCTGCTCGTTCATGTCCTTGGCAAGCATGTCGGCGGGCTGCTCGGACGTTTGTGCGTGCGAAAGAAATACCCACATGGAAAGCAATATGGCGACCGGCAATCGATAATGGATTGTCCTCATCTGCTTGGATTTTCCTGGCTATCTGATCCGTCATCAATAATCTGCTGACGTTGATCGGTGAGAGGGGACCCGCGCAGTGGGACAGTTTTTGATTCTTTATTAGTGGTTTCTGCGGGGGTAAGCCGCCGCGGCGAGCGGCGGTTGGTTGAAGTAAAGCGTGTCGGGGGTCTGTCGGTCAAGGATTTGATGCGGTCGTCGGTTGTTGCAGAAGCCCAGGTCGCGGGTCATGCCGACTTGGGCCCGGTGACGCTGTCGCAGGCGTGTGGCGTGTGGCGTGTGGCGTGTAGAGAGGCCTCCTTGTGTGTGATCGACCGCCAGCGCCTCGATGCAGCGATCGGTTGCCAGGCGGTTGGACACGCGCCAGGCGAGCGCGCGCCGGCTGGCCCAATCGAGCACCGTCGTGAGGTACGCAAAGCTTAAAACCCTGTCCGGATCGGCCGGGCCGCCTCGGTCGTCAAGCCGGATGAAAATAAAGGCTAAAGGTTGTTCATTTCATGCCGAATGCATGAATGTAGGTAAGGTGTCTTGATCGTCCAGGTCAAAACCTGAAGCCTAGCCGGAGGTTGTGATGGGCATGCGAGTCAGAGCAGTAAGCGGTAATTCCGCCATGGCGGGCATGAAACTCGTGCAGAGAATAACCGCGCCTGAGGCAGCCGATAGTACGTTTAAAGTTGCGCCCATTGCATTATTGAAGCCCGAGAGTACTCAGAATAAATCTGAATTGAGTCGGCTAACCGGCAAGGGTGTAAATGTGGATGTCTGGGTCTAAACCTCCAGGCGATCTCCCGTCAGTCTTCAACTTCGGGTTTCATGAAACAAGATTCCTGCCCCAAGTGCCGGTATATCCGAAAAGCCATGGAGACCGCGCCTGCTTGGCAGTGTCCCAATTGTCATATCGCCTATAACAAATTCGGCTCTCCCTTTTCAAGAGAAACGATCAAGAAAACGGATGACCCATCCGGCATCAAGTGGTGGCACGGGCTTCTCAGTGCATTGTTTTCAGCGATTTTTGTTGGTGCGCTATGGAAAATGCACTTCATTAGTCACCCGATGTGGTGGGGGCTGGCTTTATTCGGTCTCGTCTGGGCGATGCTTCACACTCATCGGGGGGGCGGTTCTGTTGACGGTGACTCCAATGGATTCGGCAATGGCCATTACAACCATGAAGATGGACAGGGCGATGCGGCGGGAGATGGTGATGCGGGTGATTGATGACCATAAAGTGGTTGAGTCATCGGGGGATGTATTTTTATAAACCGTCCCGCTCCGTTCTTGAAGAAAAGCCGTGCTGATTGAGTGAATTGAGGAACTACTGAAAGCTAAAAACAGAAGAGGGCTTTTGCTGCGCATGGGCGGGGTGTTTCTTGCTGGCCAGATGGGGTGGCTTCGCGTTGCGCTGGCGGCCGGCTCGGTCCAAAAGGGTGTGCATCAGTTGAAAGGTGATGTACGAATCAATGACGCACCCGCTCGGGAAGGCATGGACGTCAAGGCGGGTGATGTGGTTGTCACCGGGGCTGCCAGCAGCGTGGTGTTCGTGACTTACAAGGATGCGTTTCTGGTTCGAGCGGACTCCCGTATCGAGGCCATAGGCCGTTCGGGGGAGCCGTTCTTGACCGGTCTGCGTGTTGTCACCGGTGCTTTGCTCTCGGTCTTTTCTCCAGGTGAAAGGAAAACCATCCACATTCCAACCGCGACTGTCGGTATACGCGGAACCGGCATCTATATTGAAGTGGAGCCATCTAGAGGTTACGTTTGCCTTTGTTACGGGAAAGCAGAAATCACATCGACGATCGACCCAACTGTGCGTGAATCACTGCAAACCCAATACCATGATCAACCCCGCTATGTAATGGGTGAGGGCGCAGCGGAGATACTCGTACACGCGCCAGTGATCAATCACACTGATGCGGAATTGACCATGCTGGAGGGGCTGACTGGCCGACGACCGCCCTTCCTGGACTCGGGAGGCTACTCATCAGGCTATTGAAACCCGGCAAAGCCCCGGGTGAGCCGAAAACCTCGAACGGATTCGGTTCATGGAGCATTGCAGATCGTGGTGTCCGGCACTCCGTGATCTCAGCTATTTTTCAATTTCAATCGGCATCAATCAGATTGAACATCCCCGAAGAAATGGATGACCAACGGGTAGCGGTAGGTAAGGCCCTTGCCGGCTTTTACTGCCGCGATAATGGGTGTTATCAAAAAAAGTATTAACCAGGCGATCGCGACGACTCCGGCCAGCACACTGGATGAAAATGAAAGCAGAATCGGAACAATCAGTCCCAATATCATGGTTATTTGGTGATTCAAAGCCTCTTTTGCATAACCAGTGGCGACTTCATCAGTGTCCTTGCATGCCAACCAGATGATGCAGCAGACCAATAGCGTGAAGCCGGTATAAAACGAGAGGGATGCAATGACTCCGAGGTAGCAAGGAGTCGCCCCGAATCCGCTCGTTTCATTGATTTGTTCACTATCCGTCTGCTTGGACAGTTCCCTTTTGTTTTCGAGGTCTTGGTACTTCTGATAAAAGATTCCGCAACTTGGGCACTGATCATTGGCCGCGATCTTGCTGGGCTGATGGATGTAACTGCATTTAGGACAAATCTTCTGTGGCGGCATGTTGTCTGCCGGTTTGTCTGCTAGTTTGTCTTCCAGTCGCATTGCCGAGGAGGCGACAGCCTCAAAACCACAGCGTATACAGCGGTTTTCATCGTCTGGCATCAGACTTTTGCATTGCTGGCATCGCTGCATATTCACCTCTGACTTGTTGGCGGAATCGGAACGGAGGGGGGCCGTGTAAGCGGGTTGGGCGGAGTCGCTGCTTCAGTCGTCTATTGAGTTCGATGAAATCCGGCTGGATGCAGTTTTGCAGTCCGGAACGGCCTCACTGCATCCAATGCCGATGTCCTGATGTCCAGCTATCCGACAGTCATTCCTGGAAGATCCTTCAGATGACTTGCCTTCCTCAGGCGCCTCGAGCGACTGAAGGACGAGCATATGGTCATTACCAACCAGGGGAATGTCCTGTGCCGAAAGCACATTTCTATCTATATGTAACATTTATAACATGAAAACCATATAAGGACTTATCTGTACCTCGTTTCCTGCCGATTTTGATGGATCCGCTCCCTCGTCAGCCGTGCCAATTGGAAGCGCAGAAGTCCGACCGGTGATGGGGCAGGACGGACGTGAAGAAGGTTGTATTGACGGGTCAGCACTTCATTGCGGGCCCGAAGCAGGCAGACGCGGAGAGGCTGGTGCAGGGCTTTGCCGCCAGGGCGCGTGCGCGGTGACGCCACGGAATGAGACTTCGCGGGCCAAGTCGGGCGCAAGGGATACCTGCTATGCCGAGTGGCGAAAGGAACCTGAGAGAGAGAACACCGCGCTTGGGAAGCTGATGCCCGAAGCCCGCTTGTGCAGTGAATCCTTGAGCGTGAGGCCGTCGGTCAGATGCTCAAGCATTTCAACCTGACCGGGCGGCGAGTGGTTTGGCGGGCAATGTGCCCTTCCTGGAGTCTCACTGAAGACGCCCATCTAATGTCATCTTCAGGCATTGGCCCGCGATGGCTGTGACAGCCGGCCTGGGTCCGCAGCTATTTCGGCGTCAGGATCAGCTTGCCTCTGAAATGTCGGGATTCACTCAGGCGATGCGCCGCCGCCGCATCCGACAGTTTGAAGAACTGCATGACCGGCGGCCGCACTGCGCCCAGTCTCACCAGTTCGACAATGCGTTCCAGGTGCGGACGATCGCGGCGCACGTCGGGGCGCAGCGAGATGACATCTTGACGCGATGGCGTGGGCGGCACCGGCCCCGCCGTGATGAAGGCAGCACGTCCTCCGGACTTGAGCACCGCAAAGGATCGCTGTGTCACGTCGCCCCCCACGGTATCGAATACCGCGTCGCAGTCCTTGATGGCCTGGGTGAAATCGACGGCGTTGTAGTCGATGACCTCCTGCGCGCCGAGGCCGCGCACGTAATCGTGGTTGGCCGCGCTGGCGGTGGTGATGACGCGCGCGCCAAGGTGGCGCGCCAATTGAATGGCGAACCCGGCCACGCCGCCGGCGCCGCCCTGGATGAGGATGGTCTCGCCGCGCTGCAGCTTGATGGAATCTTCGAGCGCGACGATGGCGGTCAGTCCCGCCAGTGCCATGGCAGCCGCATCGGCATGCGGCATGGCGGCGGGCTTCTTCGCCACGATGGCGGCCTTGATGGCGATCTTCTCGGCATAGGCGCCTTCCTGTCCCGTGTCGCACACGCCGAACACGTCATCGCCGATCGCCAGATCGGTCACACCGGCGCCGAGCGCCGCGACCGTGCCCGAGAAGTCGCGTCCCAGCACATGCGGGAACTTGGGATTCAGCGCGCCTTGTCCGGAACGGACTTTCCAGTCGGCGGCATTGATGCTGGCGGCCGCGATGTCGACCACGATTTCGCCCGGCCCGGGAACAGGATCGGGCAGGTCGCCATAGGTCAGCACCTCGGGACCGCCTTGCTGGTTGATGAAGATGGCTTTCATGTACGGACTCCGGTGAATGGATCGGGACGACGATTGGGGGCCGCCGGGCACGCCCGCGCGGCAACAAGGAATGGGGTGCTCAGGTCTTCGCCGCGGCAGGGCTGCTCGGCCAGCGGCGCAGGCGCATGGCTTGCCCGCCGATGGCGAGCAGCGTGCCATTGGCTGACCACAGATCGACGCTGCAATGCGCGAAGCGTTCGCCAATGGCATTGAAGTGCATGTCGACCAGTATCCAGTCGCCCGAGTCCAGGCCATCGAGCGGCGCGGCCATGCGCAGCACGCTGTCCAGCGTGAGTCCATACCACTCGGCGCCGCGCGCCAGGCTGATGCCGTACGGCGGGTGATCGGCGTAGACCGCCAACAGTGATGCGCCCAAAGGCTGTCCACGTGCGTCCGGCCAGCGCGCCCAGAGCCGGCAACCGTTCGCGTCCGCGCCGGCGTTGCGCACGTCCAGCGTGTAGGTGAAGGATCCGGGAATGAAACGCGTGAACGTTCGTGGCGGACAGGCTTCAGGGTCGGGAACGACGGGAAAGGGTGCTGCGGCCGGCATGGCGGCCGGCAGCGCGCCCATGGCGGCGGCGGCGATGCAGGCCGGTGCGCCGTCCTGATTGGCGATGGCCTGCATCTGTGATGTCAGCTTGCCTTCTGCGAGCGTGCGGGTCTGGATCTCCAGTGTCTTGTCCCGTTGCGCGGTCAGGATGAATTGCACCGATGCAGTCAGCAGGGGCAGTGTCGATGCCGCCTCGAGCGCCTCGATCAGCACACCGAAGGTGGCGCCGCCGAACATGTCGGTATTGGAGCTCCAGCGTCGTTCAACGTGGTACGCGTAGCGACCGGCTTCTTTGTCGATCGCGGTGATTCCGATGCTCATGGCTTGAACTTTCGTGCCGGTCGTTGCCGCGCGCTGCATGTCGTGCGGTCATGTGTGGCAGGTCGAATGCCTGACTTGCTACAGGTCGAAGCAGGCAGTTTTATCATTATAATGATCGAGACGTCAGCATAACGGCTTCGGGCCGTTGGCATCCCTTACCGGCAATCCATATGAACCTGAAACAGACACCCTTCGAGACCATTCCCCATGCCGTCATGGCCGGTGCGCAGCGATACGGCACACAGGAGGCCATCGTCGATGGCGAACTGCGCATCGACTACATTACGCTGCGCGACCTCATGCTGCGCGGCGCCGGCGCATTCATCGCGGACGGACTGAAGCCAGGCGATCGCGTCGCCATCTGGGCGCCCAACAGCGCCGACTACATCGTCACGGCTTTGTCCGTGCAGGCAGCCGGCGCCTGCATCGTGCCGCTGAACACGCGCTTCAAGAGCGGCGAGGCGCATTACATTCTGAACAAGAGCCGTGTCCGCTACATCGTCATGGCCGATCGATTTCTCGATGCGGATTACGAGGCGATGCTGGACGAAGGGGATCTGCCGCACCTGGAGCGACGCATCATCATCCCGCAGGACCGGTCGATATCGCGCCCGGACAGTTGGGATGCTTTCATGGCCAATGCGGGACCGGCAGCGCGCGATCTCGGCAGCGCCAGCGTGGCAGCCCTGAGCGGCGACGCCGTGTCGGACATCATGTTCACATCGGGGACGACTGGCGATCCCAAGGGTGTCGTGACCACGCATGCCCAGAACGTGCGGGTGCACGGCGAATTCGGCCGAACCGTCGGCATGCGCGAAGGGGATCGCTACCTCGTGCTGTACCCGTTCTTTCATTGCGCGGGCTACAAGGCCGGGTGGCTGGGCAGCATCCTCATCGGCGCCACCATCTATCCCGAGTCGGTCCTCGACGTCTCCAGTCTTACGCGCAAGGTCGAGTCCGAAAAGATCACCTGCCTGCCGGGCCCGCCGACCCTGTTTCAAAGCATTCTTGCCGTGCCACGAGAGCAAAGGGGCGACCTGTCGTCGGTGCGCCTGTCCATTACCGGATCGACCGTGGTGCCGCCGGCGCTGATTTATCGCATGCGGGAGGAACTCGGCATTGAACGGGTCTTGACGGGGTATGGCCTGACCGAAACATGCGGCACCGTAGCGCTGAGCGAGGCCGACGACACCCCGGAGACCGTATCCCAGTCCTGCGGCCACGCCATTGCCGGTATGGAGGTGCGGTGCGTGGACGACGCAGGCAACGTGCTGCCCATCGGACAGACCGGCGAGTTCGTGGTGCGCGGCTACAACGTCATGAAGGGCTACTTCGAGGATCCGGTCGCGACGGCGGAAGCCATCGACGCCGACGGCTGGCTGCATACCGGCGACATCGGCATCCTCGACGAGCGCGGCTATCTGCGCATCACCGACCGCAAGAAAGACATGTTCATCGTCGGCGGATTCAACTGCTATCCGGCCGAGATCGA
>CANIIN010000040.1 GCA_947467405.1 Betaproteobacteria bacterium
GGCTCTTTTCGCATTAGTTAGTGATATGCATCTATACCAGAGGGAAAACGCTAACCCGGCAGTACTAACGTAAGTCCTGATCAGCAATCGAGTTTCTGCACCGCGTCGCGGATCGTCCCTAAGTAATGCGAAAAGAGCCATATACAAGGGGGCTTGCCCCCTTGTTCAGTGAATCCTAAAGTTCAATCCAGGAATGTTCAACAGAAGGGCAAGCCGCACACCAACAGGGGGAGTCAAACAATGCGAGCAATGGTGACGGGAGTGAGCCGGGGCATCGGCCGGGCGATCTGCCTGCAACTGGCGAAGGATTCGTTGGCGCGCGGCGAAGAGACATGCATCGTCGCCTGCGGCACGGGCAAGTCGCAGGACGTGCACAACGTGGTGGCGGAACTGCAGGCCATGGGCGTGAAGGCGCAGGCCGTGCTCGGCGACCTCACCGATGCCGAAGCGCCAGGACGCATGGTCGATGAGGCATTGCAGTTCGCCGGCGGACTGGACGCGCTGGTAAACAATGCCGGCTTCCCCATCGTCGGCACGCTGAAGGACGTGAAGGTGCGCCACTGGGACATGATGTTCGCCATCAACGTGCGCTCCACGCTGCTGCTGGGGCGTTCGGCGCATGCCGCGCTGAAGGCGTCGCGCGGCTCGATTTGCGCCATCGCCTCCACCGCGGCCGACGTGGTGACGCCGGGCCTGACCGGCTACTCGACCTCCAAGGCGGCGCTGATCATGCTGGTGAAGCAACTGGCCCACGAATGGGGCCCGGACGGCATCCGCGTGAACGCCGTGTCACCCGGCATGACGCATTCGCGCTCCACCGAGAACGCCTGGGACGAGGGCAACATCGAATTCCGCGAATCGAAAATCCCGCTGCGCCGACTGGGCCGTCCCGAAGACGTCGCCAACGCCGTGGCTTTCGTCACCGGGCCGCAGGCACTGTACGTCACCGGCGAGAACATCCACACCGACGGCGGGGTGCGCTTCGTGACCATGGACTACATGATTCCGCCGGGACAGGGCGAGAAGTACAAGCAGCACAGGCGCTGAGGAGCGGTGCGTCGGCCCAATCGGTTGAAACGGCCGCTCAGGTCAATCACACCAAATAGGGGGGCTGCCTGAAGAACCGCATGGACCGGGCATCTACAGGCATCACCCTGGCGGGCAACGCCTGCTGAACTAGATCTTGCGCCCCACGCTTTCCCAGAACGGCGCGCGCAATTCCTTCTTCAGGATCTTGCCGATGGTGCTGCGCGGCAGGTCGTCGCGGAATTCCACCGCCGCGATGCGCTGCAATTTGCCGAGCTTGGCGTTGGCCCATTCGCGCAGGGTATCGCCATCCACCTTCGCCCCGGTGCGCTTCACCACCAGCGCCATGGGCGTCTCGCCCCATTGCTCGGACGGTACGCCGATGACGGCCACATCCGTGACGTCCGGATGCTGCGACAGCACCGCCTCGAGGTCGGCGGCATAGACGTTGAAGCCGCCGGTGATGATCATGTCCTTCTTGCGGTCGAGCAGGACCAGAAAGCCGTCCTCGTCGAAGCGCCCCATGTCGCCGGAACGAAAGAAAGTGATTCCCTCGGGGCTCTTCCACAGCATGTCCAGCGTCTTCTCCGGCTGCTTGTAGTAACCGACCATCATGGACGGACCGCGGCCGACGATTTCGCCCACCTCGCCCTGCGGCAGTTCGTTGCCCTTGTCGTCGATGATGCGCACATCGACGCCCGCCCCCGGCTTGCCAACGGTGTGAATCTTGTCGGGAAAGGCCATCACGTCGAGCGAACAGTTACCGCCACCTTCGGTCAGGCCGTAGCTCTCGAACATGCCGCCCGGCCAGCGCTTGGCGATCTGGCGCTTGGTCTCAAGACGCAGCGGCGCACTGGTGCTGAACTTGCTGCGATAGGTGGAGAGATCGTATTTGTCGAAATCCGCATGCGCGAGGATGCGCTGGTACTGCACCGGCACCAGCATGGCGTGCGTGACGCGCTCGGATTGCGACAACTCCAGGAACTGCTTCACGTCGAACTTCTTCATCAGCACCACGGAACCGCCGCAGGCAAACATCGGGTAGAAACACACCGCCGTGGTGTTGGAATACAGCGGCGTGCTGACGATGCTGACCGCGGAACTGTCGAAGCCGCGCCCGGCAAAGCGGTGCACCATGCCCCAGCGCAACTGATGGTCGTGCAGGATGCCCTTGGGAATGCCGGTGGTGCCCGACGAGTAGATGATGTTGAAGTGGTCCTCGGGACCGATCTCGATTCCCGGGTCCTGGTCGGATGCACCGGCCAGCCAGGCCTCGTAGGTCTGCACCCCGTCTTCCTTGAAGTCGAAGGCGATGCGACCGCCCGGCAATAGCCCCGACAGGTGGCGCAGGAACGGCTCGGCCAGCGGGCGCATCTCGGCACTGAGCAACAGTACGCGCGAATCGGCGTCGTCGATCATGCCTTCCAGCTGCTCACTGGTGGACATGGCCGACAGCGGCACGATGCAGCCGCCGGCGCGCAGCGTGCCGAGAATCACTTCGACGTACTCGATCGACGTCGATGCCAGCACCGCCACCTTGTCGCGCTTCTGCAACCCCATGGCCAGCAGCGCATTGGCGACACGGTTCACCCGTTTGTCGAATTCACCCCACGTGACCGAGCGCCCTTCGCAGAGCAGAAGGCGGCGGTCGGGATGTGCCTTGGCGTTGCGCGCCATGGCGTGCGGAATGGATTCGAACTTGGCGGGCGCATACACCTGGATCGGTGACAGCGCTTCGTACAGTCGGGCGTGGTTGGTCATGGATTGGCCGGTCAGATGATGGATCAGGAAGTCTTTTTCGCCGCTGAACCCTGCTGCTGCGCCTGGATGGCGGTCAGTGCGCGGCTGAGCTGCTGGTGCAGGTTGGCCATGGCGTCGTAACCGAGCGCCACGCGCACCACCAGCTTGCCATTCAGCTCCTCGGGCATCTTGGCGCCCTGTGTGGCCATTCCCTGCAGTGCATTGAGAATACCCGGTTCCAGAAAGCCGAAATCGACGAAGCCCATGCCCGGCGACATGTTGAGCGTGGCGATGTTCGCCAGCAACGGCTGGTCGGAGTTGTTGACCGGCGCCAGGCGCACGTTCATCGTGATCGGTTTTGCGCCTGCTGCTGCGGGTGCCGCTGCCTTCTCTGCGGGTTTCTGGGTTTCAGCCATGTCGTTCTCCCTTTTGAGAATACAAGAAAATCCGTTCAGTACGAAAGGATACCTTGCCCAACCAACGCTTGCGCAGCCCATCCTGGAAGCGACGGCCCCCCGGCATCGGCCGGTTTGGCCAGTGGTCTGACTAGAGGTCGAAATGCCGCGCGGTGCCCCCGTTCAGCTGTTTGAGGCTCTTGAGATAGTGGGCACCCGGCAGGTCGTACTGCTCCGTGAGCAGCGCGGCCTGTTCGCGCAGTTCCGCCCAGGTGAAGCGCTGTGGCCCGCCCTTGAAAGCAAAAGCAATGACGTTCACGCGGTCCGCGGCGCGGATGTAGGTCACGCGACTGCCGAAGGCGCGTTCGATGCGCTCGCAGCGCGCCGCCATCTTCTTGTCGTCGGCCATGAAGTTCTGCACCAGCACGCCGGGTTCGGTGAGCGCGGCAAAAGCCGCGGCGTAGAAGGATTCGCTGCACAGCACCTCGACCTGCGCGCCATCTTCAAACGCATCGAGCAGGATCACGTCGGCGCTGGCCGGCCGCGCCGGCACCCAGCTGGCGCCGTCTTCCAGCACCGCCGACAGGCGCGGCCCATCGGCCGGGAAATCGAAATAGCGCCGCGCAGCGGCCACCACTTCGGGGCTGACGTCCAGCGCCGTGACGCGCGAGCGCGGGAAGGCCTTGTGCAGAAAGCGCGCCATCGAGCCGCCGCCCAGGCCGATCATCAGCACCTTGCGCGGCTTGGGATGAAACAGCAGGAAACCCATCATGGCGCGGGTGTAATGCAGTTCCAGTCGATCCGGTTTGGACAGGCGCATGGCGCTCTGGATGGCGTCCCCGCCGATGTGCAGGAAGCGCACACCGGCATCCTCGCTCACCGCCACCGCCGACTGCCGCGCCAGCGGCCATTTGTGCAGGCGCGAACTCATGCCGTCCCCGATCGAGAAGCGGCGCGGTGCCATGCTGTCTCGCATCGGGCGGGGTAAGATGCGCCGCGATCTCTGTTCCGTTTTTTCAACACCGCTCCGGATCTCCATTCATCATGACCTGCTTTCGTCGCTGTCTTGTCACATTCGTCGTGGTTGTCGTGCTTCTTGGCGGCGCGACCGCCCTCTCGCTCAATTTTGCCGCGCGCTGGTTGGTTCGCAATGATGCGCCGGTCAAGGTGGACGCCATCATCTCGCTGTCGGGTGATCCGCGCCGGCCAATCGATGCGGCCGATCTTTACCTCGCTGGCTATGCAAAGCAGGTCATCCTGACCGCGGAGGCGCGCTGGTCCGGGTTTGAAGCCCTCGACCAGGTCGGTGTGCCGTTTCCGCACATGGAAAACGTCTATCGCGATGTCCTGCTGAAACGCGGCGTGCCGGCATCGGCCATTCGCATGGTCGGCAAGGAAGTGATCAGCACCGCCGCAGAGGCCGAGGCGGTCAAGGCGTTCCTGCCGGCCGACGCCACGGTGCTGGTGGTGACATCGCCCTATCACACGCGTCGTACGGGAATGATATTCAGCGATGCGCTGGGCGCGGAGCGCGTTCATGTCGTGGCGTCCAGTCGCGAACCCTTCCCGGCACGCTGGTGGACCGAACAAGAAACCGCCCGCAACGTGCTGCTGGAAACCGCCAAGATCATCTATTACAAGCTGGGCGGTCGATTCCGCAAATAGACCCGTCAACATGCTGCCCATGGCATCAACCATGGGCAGGCGCCTTGCGCAAAGACAGCGCACAGGCCATGGCCACCACCTGCAGCAACGCGCTGGCCAGGATGGGCACGGCGTAGCTGCCTGAGGCGTCAAAAGCGTATCCGGCCAAGGACGGCCCCAACAGCACCCCCAGTGCGTTGAACATGTAGATGGCCCCGATAATGCCGGCCAGCGAGCGCCCACCGAACAGTTCCATGGCAATGGTCGGGTTCAGGGCGATGATGCTGCCGTAGATCACGCCGAACGCCAGTGCAAACACGCTCAGCATCACTTTGCCTGATGAGAACAGCCACACGAACTCCACCAGCGCCATGCCCGCCAGCAAGGCTGCCAGGGCATTGCGGCGATTCAGCTTGTCACCGATACCGGCCAGCGCAAAGCGCCCGACCAACGACCCCACCCCTACCAGGCCGATGAGCATGACGCCGGTCGCTTCGGACAATCCCTGATCACGCGCATACGGCGCCAGATGCACCAGCGGCACCGACATGCCCGCAGTGTTGAGTCCGAGCGCCACGGCGAACAGCCAGAAGGCCCGCGTACGCATGGCTTCGCCGAGCGTCATGCCGGGTCCGGCCTGCGACGCGCCGAGCGCCGCCGCGCCCGCCGGGTCGTTATCGGGAAAGAGCCCCCGCCGCGCCGGCGAATTGTCCAGAAACAGCGCGGCGCCCACACCCACCACCAGCGCGCAGAGAGCAAAGACGCGAAAGGCGTCGCGCCAGCCGCCGGCTACGATCAACCAGCCCGCAATCATGGGCAACAGCAGTGTGCCCACGCCGATGCCCGATACCGTCAGGCCGGAGGCCATGCCGCGCCGGCGCACGAACCACGGTTGCACCGCGGCCACCGATGGCACGTAGGTAAAGCCCACCCCGACCGCCATGGCCACGATGTAGCTGGCCGCCATCACCGGCAGCGTCGTCGCATAACTGGACACCAGCAGGCCCGCGCCCATGCAGGCCATGCCTGCGGCGACAGTGAGGCGCGGGCCGAAGCGATCGGCCATGGTTCCGGCAAACACACCGAGCCCAAAGTAGCCGAAGCTGGCCACCGAGAAGATCAGCGAGGTCGCGCCGCGATCGATGTGAAACTCCTTCTGCAGCGACTCGAAGAACGCGCCATAGCTATAGAGCACGCCGAAGGACACCAGCAGTACCACATGCGCTGCGGCAACCACGATCAGGCCGTAGAACACGCCGTCCTGTCTTGACGGCGCGGGGGCAGGCTTGTTGCGGTGAAGCGTCATTTTGCGGACCTCGCATGCAGGTGAACGTTGGTGGTGCCGAACGCCGCCTGCAGCAGGTGTCCGCAGCGATGCAGCGCGTGCAGGCCCGCGGCCATCACGCCGGACATGCCCACGAAACCGTGGATCATGCCTTCGAAGCATTCGTAGCCGACTTCCACGCCAGCGGCCGTCAGGCGCTCGGCGTAAGCGCGGCCTTCGTCCAGCAGCGGATCGAAGCCGGCGGTGACGATGTAGGCCGTCGGCAGGCCGGACAGATCGGTGCAGCGCAGCGGTGAAGCACGCCAGTCGGCGATGTCCCCCGGGCTGCTCAGGTAGTTGTCGCGGAACCACAGCAGTGCGGAGCGGGTCAGGAAGTACCCTTCGGCCAGGCGTTGGTGCGAAGGCCACTCGTAACCCATGTCGGTGGAGGGATAAAGCAGCAACTGGTAACAGAGCGTCACGTCGCTGCCGCGCAGGGCAATGGCGGTGACGGCGGCCAGATTGCCGCCCGCGCTGTCGCCGCCCACCGCGATGCGCTCCGGGTCGATGCGCAACCGGGCGGCATTGTCGTGCACCCAGCGCGTCGCGCCCACGGCGTCGACCACGGCCGCGGGGAAGCGGTGCTCGGGGGCGAGGCGGTAATCCACCGACACCACCGCACAGCGACCATACAGCGACAGATGGCGGCAGATGTTGTCGTGGGTATCCAGGTCGCCGATGGTCCATCCGCCGCCATGCAGGAAGACCAGGCACGGCGCCGGACCGTCATGGAATTGCGGATCGGGGTGATAGACGCGAACCGGGACGGCACCCGCCGGCGTGGTCGCGACCAGGTCTTCAACGGACTGCGCCGGCCCATGCGGATTGATCAGGCGCGGACCATCCAGCCGCGCATGCGATTCGCGGAACAATCGCCGCGCCGCCTCGGCCGACAGCGTATGCAATTCCGGCAATGCGGACGCCGCGGCGCGTTCCAGCAGGCGCCTGGCCTGCGGGTCGAGTTTGCGCCAATAGTCCGCGTCAACGGGAACAACGCCAAGGGGAGTCTGGCCGTGCTTGCCGTCCTTGCTCATGCGGCAACCGCCGTGCGGCGCGTCAGGAACAGCCACAGCACGGCACAGCCTGCCAGCGTGATCAGCGGCAGCGCCAGGTAGTTGAGGGTGTGCCATCCGTTGCGATCGAGCATGTAGCCGGAACTGAGCGACGAGGCCACCATGGTCAGGAATACCACGGCGTCATGCGCGCCCTGCACCTTGGCTTTCTCGGCGGGCCGATAGACCTGGGTCAGCAGGGCCGAACCGCCGACGTACATGAAGTTCCAGCCGATGCCCTGGATGAACATCGCCCACCAGAAGTGCGACACCGACAGTCCGGACAGGGCGATCAGCACGCAGACATAGAGCAGGAACACCCCGGCCAGGATGACCGAGGCGATACCGAAACGCCGGATCAGCGATCCGGTGAAAAGCGACGGCGCGAACATGCCGATCACGTGCCAGCCGATCACCGAGGCGGTGGCCGAGAACGGATGCCCGCAGACGCCCATGGCCAGCGGCGTGGCGGTCATGAGCAGGTTCATCACGCCATAACCGATCGCCGAACACATGGCGGCCACGATGAAGACCGGTTGCGCCACGATCTCCCGCAGCGGCCTGCTCGGCCCATGCACTTCGGCGTCGGTGGGCGGCGGAATGCGAAGCAGTTGCACGATCACGACCGACAGCAGCAGGAAGGCAATCAGCGACAGATAGGAGCCCATGTAGCGGACCGCAGCAAGCTCGACCGTGTTCTTGCTGAGTTCGGGGCCGATGAGGCCGCCGACCAGTCCGCCGGCGAGCACTAGCGATATCGCCTTGGGCCTGAACTCGGCGCGCACCGAGTCGGCTGCCGCGAAGCGGTAGAACTGGCCGAAGCCGTTGAAGGTGCCGAACAGGAACGTGCCCAGGCACAACAGCGCAAAGCTGCCCCAGGACAGCGCGGCGGCGCAGACCAGCGCACCGAGAATGCCCAGCACGGTGCCGATGGTGAAACCGGCGCGGCGGCCGATGCGCTTCATGAGCAGCGATGCCGGGAGGGCGGCCACCGCGGCACCGGTCACCCAGCCTGTGACGGGAAGCGTCGCCAGCGACTTGTCGGTGGCCAGCGCGTAGCCCGCCAATCCGTTCAACGCCACGATGGTGGCGTTGTTGGTCAGAAGCAGCGCCTGGCAGGCGGCCAGCACCAGCAGGTTGCGCACCTCGGGGGATGACATGCGGGGCGACAACAGGTGATTGGCGGTGGATGGAGTGGTCATGTAGGTCGCTATGGTCCTGCTTCGTCATCCTGCTTTTTTGGTCCTGTCCGACGCAGTCGTCCCGCCCCGGCGCTTGCTCGACAAAATGCAGGAGAGCCAACTACCCCGGCACACCGGAATAGGACCCTTCGCTGCCAGGGCGCTTGCTGCGCCCTGCAAACGTGCACGCTGGATATGTCGTGCACCTGTCAGGCGCAGTCCCCCGCAGCGACCGGATCGCCCCGGTCATCGGCACGACCTGCCACACGAACCTTACGTGGCGCTTGCACACCTTGCCTGCGCGAGCGGATTGCACGAGTGTCTGCACCCCCGCCCTCACCCTTTGCGAGCCGGTCGATTATAGAGGGGAATGCCCCACCAAGAACGTTCATGACTTTGCCAACAGGCTGATGTATGGCCTTGTTTGACAAGGAAGAGCGTCGCCTGCAGCAGTCGACTTCAAGCGCCAGGATCGACATTTTTCATAGGAGAAACAGCTCCGCCGAAGACTTGACTGCGGGGGAGTCGGCTGTGCACCCATTGGCTACACGCATGACGATGAAGAGCGTGCCGCTTCAGGCGACGCTGGGCTTCATGTATCACGCGCCCATGGCGCCCGGCGTCTAACCAGCTTGGCAAAGTGCTCGAGGCCCACCCTTGATCATTGGCAAAAAAAACGCATTCTCCGAGTGAAAAGTACCTCACGCCCGTTGACAATGCCGCTCTGTTGAAGCATTCTCCGAGCGCGTACTCAGTCAGTAGCGCGATATTTTTTCAACGACCCTGAAACAACCCCGGAGGGAATCTCGAATGGCTACAAAGAAAAAAGCACCCGCAAAGAAATCCGTTAAGCCCGCAAAGAAATCCGTTAAGCCCGCAAAGAAAAAAGCACCTGCAAAAAAGAAGACTGCAGTAAAGCGCAAACCCAATGCAGCGTTCATGAAGCCGATGACGATCAGCGAAGCGCTCGGCGCAGTGATCGGCAACAAGGCGATGCCGCGCACCGAAGTCACCAAGAAGATCTGGGACTACATCAAGAAGAACAATCTGCAGGACAGCAAGAACAGACGCAACATCAACGCCGACGACAAGCTGAAGGAAGTATTCGGCGGCAAGAAACAGGTGTCGATGTTCGAGATGACCAAGCTGGTCAGCAAGCACCTGAAGTAAGCAAGACGCAGCGCAAGGGGAAGCCTGCTTTCCCGAGTTCGCAAGGCCTCGAGGGTCATGACGGCTACGCTGTCATGGCCCTTCGGCTTTTCAGGGGGAACCAATGCGCGGCGCGCGATGGATGCACTTCACCATTTCGTGCGCCTGTGTTCAACGTGACGACGGCACAGCACTCCTGCTGATGCGCCATGCCCGATGCACGATCACGACGAAGGCTTTTCCGCCGCTTTGCGCCGCGACAGCGCCGTGAAGTCATCTGCATAGGCCTGCATGCGCTTGACGGCGCGGGCGCGCTGCTCAGCACTCATGGTGCGATCGATGGCGACGACCAATGCCACCAGTTCATCGTCATAGTGCGCCAGCGCCTGGCGAATGGCCGGCTGACGACCCTTTTCCGGATGCACGATCAGGTCGGTCAACAAGGTTGTCAATTGAGCGACCGCCAGTTGTGCCGCCTCGCCCTTGTAGCGGGCATGCGCGCGCAGCGCGGCGATGGCCTCGCGCTGCCAGCGGCGGCGGTCCGCATAGCGCAGTGCCGTGAGATCGGAATGCGCCCGCACGAAGTTGCCGATCAGCTCCTCCTGGACGCTGGTGAGGGTGCCGAGCCAGTCCTCGAAGTAGCCCTCCATCTGCCCGATGCGGCGCTTCAGCACCTTGCGGGAATCGGCATGGATGTTGTCCTTCTCGAACTTGGCGTTCTTGTCTGCCATGCCCTTTTCGATCTCCTGCACCTGCGCGGGCTTCATGGCGATGAGCATGGGCACCGCTTCCTCGATGGCGCGCGCGGCGAGCAGGTGATAGCGATCGCGAGTGGTCGTGATGGCCCAGCGAACATCGTCTTCGACGAGTCCACGCTGAATCCTGCCACCCGCTTCGGCGAGCAGACTGGCGTATACGGGCAACTCGCGCCCGCGATGCCATTCATGGAACTGCGTGAAGCGCGCCCTGAATTCATCGGCCTGGGCGGAATCGAAGTCCACATAGTCCGACACCATGAAGCGTGCCGCCGTCTGCACGTTGTTGTAGGCGAACTGGATGGCACTGCAGCCCGTCAGCAGCACCAGTACCGTGAGGGCGGCCAGCAGGCGTCGGGCGAGTGGCACGATATTCACCAGTAGTTCTCCAGCAGGATCTGTCCCGGGTCGCGACGGCGGTGCTTCTTCATGCCGCGATCAATCAACACCGCAACAGTCTCGGCCACCATGCCCGGGTTGCCGCACAGCATGAGACGGGAGGACGCCGCAGAAAGTTTCGCACCGGATGCCTTTTCCAGTGCACCGCTGCGCAGCGCGTCCGGTATGCGCCCCGTCAAGGCACCCGGCAACGAAGACGCCGGATCACGCGTCAGCAGAGGCACATGGCGGAACTGCGGGCCATGTCTGGACTTCAGGGCCATCAAGCGCTCGTCATAGGCGAGTTCGGCGAGATGCCGGACGCCGTGTGCCAGTACAACGGTGGAAAAACGACGCCACGGTTCGCCGGTGGCGAGAATGGACAGGAACGGCCCCATGCCGGTTCCCGTCGACAACAGCCAAAGAGTGCCTTGCCCGCCGGTCGTGCCGGGTGCTTCACCGCTGACGTCGGGAACTTCCGACATGACGAGAAAGCCGGCAGGCTGCCGCGAGACGAGGATGACATCGCCTGCTCCCAGCGTCGCCAGGCGCGAAGTGAGCGGACCGCCCGGCACGA